>NZ_JBGVBR010000237.1:0-3308 GCF_045225735.1 Succinimonas sp.
ATGGTGGAATACTACCGGAAATGCTTTATTCACCCGCCTTATTTTCTGATGGCGGCGGAGCACAGCCGCAGCATTTTAAGACTGGGCTTTGCTTTGCTTCTGGTAATGCAAAGGCAGGATCAGGAGCTCCTGCAAATGGGAGTGCAGCATATGTTTCCGGAGATTACCGGAAAGGATATTGCAGAGCGCTTCGCAGCATTTTCTTCCTACAATGACCTGGTGCAGGAGATCTGCGATCGGGTTTATCCCCGCATTGAGCAATTCTCCATTGACGTCTCCGGTTCCGGTGATCCGTCCAGCAGGTTTGCCGATCCCGAAACCATGAGCTCCGAAATGGCTTCCATTCGCGACGAGCTTATGGAAATTCGCCGTTACCTCCGGGAAGGTCCGGGCGGAAACGGCAATGCGGAAGGGCCGGGCATTGCTGCCGGAGAGGCTGAAGCGGATCTTGACGATGACAAGGCCGAGATTGAAAGAAAGCTAAACGATCCCCGCATGCCCAAGGAGGTTATTAAGAAGTACCAGAAGGAGTCCAAAAGACTGCGGCTGGCCACCGGAGACCGGGTGGAGACTGCCATGGTGCGGAACTATCTTAACAATCTGATGTCCCTGCCCTGGATTGAACAGACTGAGGTCAAGGACGATCTGGAGTATGCCAGAACCGTGCTGGATGAGGATCATTACGGTCTCGAGAAGGTCAAGGAACGCATTCTGGAATATTTGGCCGTGCAGAAGCGTTCCGACAGGCTTCATGCCCCCATTATCTGTCTTGTGGGGCCTCCCGGGGTGGGCAAGACCTCTCTCGGCAAATCCCTGGCCCGGGCTACCGGCCGCAAATATACCAGACTGGCTTTGGGCGGCATTCATGACGAGGCTGACATTCGGGGCTTCAACCGTACCTATGCCGGTTCTGACATGGGCAAGATCATGCGGGCTATGACTAAAATCGGGGTGAACAATCCGCTTTTCCTTTTGGATGAAATCGATAAGGTTTCCGGCATCAGCCATCACGGGGATCCTTCGGCAGCGCTTCTGGAGGTGCTGGATCCGGAGCAGAACAACTCCTTTATGGATACCTATCTGGAGGTGGGCTTTGATCTCTCCAATGTGATGTTCGTGGCCACCGCCAACACTCTGGACATTCCTTCCCCCCTCCTGGATCGCATGGAAATCATTCAGCTGGACGGCTATACCATGGAGGAGAAGTTCCAGCTGGCCAAGAAGTTTCTGATCCCCCGGCAGTTCCAGTATAACGGCGTTTCCGCTGACGAGGTCGTCATTACCGATAACGCCCTCCGGGAGCTTATTACCAATTATACCCGGGAGGCCGGAGTCAGAAGTCTTGACCGCCTGCTCTCCCGGCTCCTCCAGAAGGCGGTTAAGGAGATCCGTCTCAGCAAGAAGGAGCTCACCCGCATCCGCATTGATTCCAGAAAGCTGCAGTCATATCTGGGCCCGGGAGAGCCTCCCATGAAAAACGAGCACCGGGACATTGTGGGCACGGTAAACGGTCTGGCCTATACCACCTCCGGCGGCGACGTGCTATCCATAGAAGCCGAGGCCATGCCCGGAAAAGGGCGGGAGGTCTTTACCGGCAAGCTGGGGGATGTGATGAAGGAATCCATTGCCGCCGCCATTACCGTGGTCAGAGTGCTGGCCCCGCGGCTTAACGTGCCGGATGACTTTTTCGGGAAGCATGATCTCCATATTCATTTTCCGGCCGGAGCGGTGCCCAAGGACGGCCCCAGCGCCGGGATCAGTATTGCCATCGCCATTGTCAGCATTGTGACCGGCATTCCGGTGCGGGGTGATGTTGCCATGACCGGAGAAATATCCCTGCACGGCCGGGTGCTCCCGGTGGGCGGTCTCCGCGCCAAGCTCAGCGCCGCCCGGAGAGAGGGAATTTTTGATATCCTGATACCGGAGGATAACGTAAAGGATCTTGAAGAGGTTCCGGCGGCCATCAAAAAGGATCTCAATATCATGCCGGTGAAAAACATCGAAGAGGTTCTGGCCAAGGCCTTCCGCTGCGATGTGTTTGCTGCCAAAGACGGCAAAGGGGAGCAGAAAACTGCGGCCGCTTCTGACACCGGCGGGAAAGCCGGGAAAAACGGCAAGACCGGCGGAAAAGATGCCGTCAAAGCTGCCAAAAAGTCCTGGAAGCAGTTTGGGTGAATAACAAGGAAGATGCCTCGGGATCTTGCAGCCCCGGGTTTTTTTCATGCATCCGGCATATACTGATTCCTGAGCAGGCACCCTGATAACAATCAAAAACGGCCTTGTCAGGACAGTTTCCGAAAAGCGGCGCCCCTTAGTACTTTATTTTCGCCGATTCCAGCAAATTGCGCTCATCAAATGTGATGTGGAGGTATTCAGCGTAACTGTCTGTGGCTCCATCCTCCGACAGTTTGTATTGATGCCCTGTCAGAATCTTTCTGCTTTCCTCCCGATCCATGCCCTTTTTGAGCTGAGGGTAAAGAATGTCGAGCTTTTTTGTTTCTTCCAGCCAGATGTCAGCATCGCGCATGTAATTCAGCCTGCCAACCAGCAAGGTATCCACATCTTCATCCCAGCCGACTGAAAGATTGAGCTCATAGCTGATATATCCCGCATAGTCGTCCGGAACAAAAAGACTTTTATCCATAACCTTGAAGAATTGCCTTCTGGTAAGGGGGTAAATGGTGACGCCATTGTAGCGGACATCGTAATACTCCTTTTCACAGCCGCAGAATTCCACGGATCTCAGGAGATCATCACTGTCATAACCCAGACGTATAAAGAGCTTGTAATAAACGTCAGTAGAATTGTTATGTATTGGCGTGTGTTCGCTGTCCATAATTTTCCGGCAATCTGTCCGGTTCATGCCAAATACCAGATCCCCGACAGATTTGTTAGGCACCCATTCAAAAATCATCATTTCTTACCTCCATGAGAAGTGCCGGTTGAAAGCTCATCATCATCTCTGCAATTTCACTGTCATGTTTTGAACCAAAAAGTTCTCGCAGATTGAGTCTTTGTTTTTCTTCCATGTTATTTTGCACGAGTGCCTTAAGTCGTAAGATCCGCAGAGAATCAACTCCTATGCTGGTTGGACTGTGACTTCTCAGGACAGTTTTCGAAAAGTGGTGCCGCGAGACTCTATTTTCGCTGATTCCAGTAAATTGCGCTCATCAAATTTGATGTGGAGGTATTCAGCGTAACTGTCTATGGCTCCATTCTGCGACAGTTTGTATGCTTCTTCTGGAGGATATGTGGGTGGGTAGGAGCTTTAACCTTCACCTTAGGTATGGCCCGGATTGATAGTCCGG
>NZ_JBGVBR010000238.1:0-4928 GCF_045225735.1 Succinimonas sp.
GGCGTCCCTTTTATTTTGTGCTTTCCTGCTTTTGTTCTTGCTCTTCCCCAGCCGCCGGTTCCGGATTCCGGCGGTCTCGGACAGGGCGTCAGTCCAGATTAGAATTTGAAGGCATCGTCGTAAATCATCTTGCCGATGCGGTCAACATCCTCTTCAGTGAGCTTTCTGAATTCAGGCTGACCATTGACCATTACCGGTTCAAACTGGAATTTGCCATAAATCTTCACCGGATTGCCCTTGCTGTCAAGAACCGGTTTGGTGATGGGATGGAAGGTACCCACCAGTTCCTTCCTGACATGGGGAGCATACTCCTCCCAGGAGTCAAGATCCTGCAGATCCTCTCTGGATACCACATTATTTATCATGCCGGTTACGCACTCATCCAGAGGGGTGGCGTTGGTGCCCTTCAAAACGATGCCTTCCAGTTCGCGCTCCAGATCCTTGTCCACAGGCTTAGCCTGATCCAGTTTCCTGTCCCTGAATTCGATGAATTTGGTGGTCTTGTCCTCCATGCAGGCGCCGCCGTTTGTGGCAATATGATTTCTGAACTCGTTCAGCCTGCCGGTCATCTTTGCCTTGTAGAAGGAGTCCACGGAAACCTTAATGAAGCTCTTCATGAGATCGGTGACGTACTTTTTCTGGTTGCTGATATCATAGTAGGTATTGCCGTCCTTGTCTGTGAACTTGTACTGGCAGTTCTCAGTGTGAATTGCGAGACCGCCCACTGCTTTGCTGAAGACGGTGCTTCTGAATTTTTCGTCAAGCACGTGAACATAGCTCGTCTTCCCGGTTTCCTTGTCATAGACAATGAAAGGCTCTATATTGTTAAGACTCGCAGATCCGGCCCCTTCATCCTCCAGTTCTTCCTGATATCTCGGATTGTTCCTGACCACTGATTTCTCAGGATCATTAATCTCTGTGTCCAGAAAATCCAGAGAGGCTTTGACGAACCGGAACATTTCCAGAAATGATTCCTGCTCTTGTGTCTTAGCATTCTTAATATCGGCGTCAAGGGTGGCAACGGAAGATCCCGATTCCTTAAGGAGGTTGTTAAACTTGTTCTGGTATTCAGTCAGATCGAACTTGTTGCCGGAAGAAAAATTGGCAGCCTGAGTCATAATGGCCTTTACTCTTCTGAAAGTAAGCGGCTTTCCGGAAGTCACCGCGCCGCCCTGCTCCGGAACTCCGAAATCCTCTGCCTTGAATGCAGGGCCGATAAGGTTTTTGAGCTTATCCATAAACTCGCGGGAAAAAGTAGTCTCGCCGCGCTTGCCGGTGCCGACGCCCTCCAGACCGAAGGCCTTGCCCAGAGATTTCAGAAGCTCGGAGCGAGCCTCATTGTTTGCCTTTTGAGCCTTGCCGCCCCGCATGAATCTGAAAATATTCGAGCCGGAAAAAGTCCCGTTCCTTTTAAGAGATGCGGCCTTTTCATTTTCCTTGCCGGCAAAATTGACAATGGCGTTCTCATTGTCAAACACAGCCTTGTTAAAGGTATCCAGAACGTTCATGTTAAATTCAGCTGTCATGTTGTTATCCTCATTGTTTCAGTCTGATTTCAGGTTTCAGGGATAGTGCCGGGCGTTAAATCCCGGCTTTGTCCTTTGGGTTCCTTACGCATTTCCGGAGATCTGCGGGTTAACGGAATCGGCATCATCCCTTTTTTCTGTCCTGAAAACGTTAACAAGGAGGGAAGGTTACAGAAACATTACAGAAACGTTACATAGAAGCTGCGGGAAAAGAGAGGCAGCCCCGGATCGCAGACTGGCGATCGGGGAGAGCCGGGAAGGAGTCGATCAGCCATTCTGCGCCGCTGATTTCCGCAGATCTTCATCTGGCGGAGCCTGTCCTTGCTTCTCAGCGTAATTCCGCGGGCTCCGCTCCTTAATCAGATCTCCTTCATCAAGCCGGGAAGCGGTTTTTGCCGCTGAAATCAGCCTCGAGCACCGGGGCTTTAACCGTCTGATGTTCGGGGAGCTTCTGAAAATAATAGCTTCCGGCATCCATGAAGACGATATAGGGCCCCTTGAAGGACATTTTTCTTTCCTTGTGAACGCGCTCATCAGAAGGATTCCCGGAACAGCTGCTGAGAATCTCCTTGCCCTCGCCGTCGAAGATTTCCGGATCATGACAGATGCCGTAGCAATAGACATGACAGTCCCACCGGGACAATTCCTTCAGCATCACGGGAATGAGATTGCTCTCCTGTTCAAACACATGAATGATGAGCTGCCGCTTCTCAGGAGGCTCAAAGCTCCAGGCGGAGTTCCGGAAAAAACAGTTACTCTTACGCCCGGCGCTCTTATCAACACCGCTCCTGCGCTCAGAATTCATGCCCTCGGCGCGGGAGCGGATCCTGAGAGCAGCATGAGGCTTCATAATAACCGCGGATACGGCCTTGAATACTTCGATTTCTCCGCTGTAGTCTCCGCAGGAATCATTGTTAATGCTGCTTGTCGGGAAAAAGCAGCGGCATTTTTTCTTTCGAGTCATTTCAGAATCAAACAAGTCCATGTCCCGGTACTGCAGAAAGCCCCGATAGCAGAGCTCCCTGCTGGAAAGAATATCCGGCCGGGACAGCAAATCAAGAAGCTGTTCTCTTCTCTGACCTGACAGGGGCGGCATATCATCGAAATCAAGGTTCTGATATCTGGTGATGCTGTAGTAGTTCTGCTTCCGGCAGGCTGCGATGTCATCTCTTTTTCTGGTCATGGTGTTTTCTCCTGTGATTGCGGTTAATTCATAGCGGCGGAAAGCGCCTCATGTTTAATGATATTTCCGTAAGCGCCGCTTTCCGGACAAAAAAAGTGCAAAAAAGATACCAGGAGATTCCCCCCGGTACCGGACTCATTTTCAGCGCCCCGGGCTTAACGGCGTTTTACCCTCTGCGCCGTTTATGCACAGCCGGTTTTATCAGCGGGCAAAATTGCGGTAAAATACGAAAACACTAACAGCCAGAAAAGACATCATGGATGTCACGCATCACGATTCCGCTATGAATAAATTTGTTCCCCTTGCCTCCCTGAAGGAGGAAAGCGTCATTTTCCGGTGCATCCGGTTTGCCGCTGTGGCCCTGATTCTGTGGGTGGTATATCTCATCGGCTCCGGCATTGAGAGCCTGGAAACCCGGCAGTTCTACTGGATCTTTGCCATCATACTCCTGTGGTATGCGCCCCGGGCCATCTATACCAGATATAAAAGAGTTATCCTCAATGAGGAGCTGGGCACCGGCTGGAAGGCCCGCAAAATCAGCGAACGCCTGGTCTATGCCACCAAAAAGCAGCTTTCGGAATCCTTTGTCTTCGTGCTGACCGGGCTTATGGCCTGGTTCGGGCTCGTGATTAAGAGCCCGGAGGCCGTGCAGACTTTGGCCCTGGCCGGAGGGGTAACCTTTGCGGTCAGCCTGCTGATGATGCTGCCGCCCCTGCGCCGCTTCTACAAGGAGGACAAATACCCCTCGGTATTCCCCTTCTACAGAAGAAGCATCGCCGCCATTGCCGCCGGCATCGCATGTTTTCTGCTGGCCTATCTCCGCTTCCAGCCTCATCTTGACGGCGAGGCGGCCTTTAAAACCCTGACGATTTCCGTTACCCAGACTCCGGAATCCTTTAACGGCTTCCTCACCGCCCTCCGGGACTCCATGAACATCTGGGCGGCCCTGATGAACTACGGACTTTCGTATGCTGACGGCACCTCCTGGTATGCCCTGACCCGGGCCTTTCTCATCGCCCTGCCCTACGGCATTCTGGGAGCTCATTTCGGGATTGTGCTGGGCGTGCTTACCCTGCCGGGCAGCACCCTCCGGGCCATCATGGCCAGACAGCAGTGGATAAAAACCGATCGCGGCGTATTCAAGCGCTACTGGAAGACGGTAGCCCTGCCGCTTTTCCTGATTGCCTTCTTCGGCGCCGGCACCTACTACGGCTATCCTTACTACGTGAAGTATCAGGATAAAATCATCATCACTGCAGACAGCGATGAAAGATCCGGCAAAATCGACATCATTGAGGACAAGTACTACAAGACCGGCACCATTAAGAGCATTGAAAACGAAAAGGCTCATGCCGTAAGCCGTCTCAAGGGGCTGGTCAATAACGCCGTGAACGAGGTCAACATCGTCTTCTCCGAAGCGGAGGATAAGCTGGAGCCCTTTGTGGAATGGTATACCGAGGAACGCAAAACCCGGAGATTCCCGGTAGGCAACGAGCTCCTCAAGGAAACCTACAAGAACTCCCTGGATCTCTTCAACCTGAACCTGAAGCTCCAGAATATCCGGAAGGAGCTCGGGCAGCAGGCCTCCCGGGTGTATTCTGATCTGGGGATCTACATCGACACCCTGATGAAGAACAACGAAATCGCCCTGCCCGATGATGAAGAAACCAGCGTGGGACGGAAGTTCACCATGGAGGAGATCAATACCCTGAAGCTCCCCGGCGGCAATCTGGTTCCGGTACGGCAGACCTTCCGCATGAAGACCCAGCTTCCGGAGGTGATCATTGATCTTCTGGATGACTTTGACGTGGCCGCCACCCCCTGGTTCCAGGAAGTCCTGAGCAAGGAGGAGCAGAGCATGGAGGACGACATCTTCAATGATCTGGAGAACGGGGAAGATTCCGATGCCGCTCCGAAGCAGGATCCGAAGGAAAACGGCAAAAAGAAGGATCAGAAGTCTGACAAGGATCAGAAGAAGCCGGAGAAGCAGGAAAAAATGTCCGCCGCCGAGGCCGAGCTTCTGGGCCTTGCGCTGGATCCTGAAGACGCCGCAGCTGAAAACGCCGGTGAAGCGGGAGACGGCGGCGATCACGAAGGCTCCGAGGCCGAAGAGCAGGAGGATAACGGAAATCCGCTCCTGAAGCACGGTCTTGCCATGATCCGGAAGGAAAAGAATCTGGTGATCCAGAGCCTCTATGACGGACTGGAAATCCCCTATC
>NZ_JBGVBR010000239.1:0-6645 GCF_045225735.1 Succinimonas sp.
GGGGGTGTTTTGCGGCGGCAAGTTTGCGCTCGTTTTTGAAAACTCAGGCTTCCGGAATCAGAGAATACCGAGGAGCAGCAGAAAAAGCTGTCTTATGGCGTTTTCCGGTGTTGTCGGCAGGTAGCAGTTTTTCTTCTCATTTTTCTGCGATCTGCCCCGCCGTCCCCGGATTTCTGTATAATAGGTCATTTTTTGTACTTAACCCTCTTTAATTAACTGTTTTACCCATGAAAGAAATAATTAACGCCATTGCGAGCGGTCTTGACTGGTTTGATGATCTGGTCTGGGGACCGCCGCTTCTGATACTCCTTCTGGGAGTGGGCATTTTTCTGACATTTTCTCTTAGATGTCTGCAGGTTTCCCGTCTGCCTCTGGCTGCCAAAATGGTGTTTACCCCCCATAAGGAATCCCAGAGCAAGAAGGGCGATCTCACCAGCTTTGCCGCCCTCTGCACTGCGCTGGCTGCCACCATCGGCACCGGCAACATTGTGGGGGTGGCCACCGCTGTCAGCATCGGCGGCCCCGGCGCTCTGTTCTGGATGTTCGTAGCTGCGTTTTTCGGCATGGCCACCAAGTATGCCGAATGCCTTCTCGCAGTGCATTTCCGGGAAACCGACGCCCGCGGCAGGTATGTGGGCGGCCCCATGTTCTATATTAAAAACGGCATTGGCCGGAATTATCCGGTACTGGCCAAGGTTCTGGCTTTCATGTTTGCGGTTTTCGGGATTATGGCCGGCTGCCTGGGCATCGGCACCTATGCGCAGATTAATTCTGTGGTAGAGGCCGGAGCTCAGCTGGGAATAGACAGACTTTACACCGCCATCGGCGTTACCCTGGTGGTGGGCTGGATTATCTACGGCGGTCTTAAATATATCGCCAACACCTCCAGAACCGTAGTGCCGCTGATGGCCATGGTTTACATCATCTGCTGCCTTATCGTGGTATGTCTCAATATCTCTGCGGTGCCTGATGCTCTTAAGCTCATTGTGGAATCGGCCTTTACCACCACCTCCGCCGTGGGCGGCTTTGCCGGCGCCACCGTTCTTATGGCCATTCAGAAGGGCGTGGCCCGGGGCATCTTCTCCAACGAGGCCGGTCTGGGCTCTGCTCCTATAGCGGCAGCCTCTGCCAAGACCAATTCCCCGGTGGAGCAGGGGCTTATCTCCATGACCGGAACCTTCCTGGACACCATGATTATCTGCATGCTCACCGGTCTTACCCTGGTGCTCACCGGAGCCTGGTGCTCAGATGTAACCGGCGTGGCCATGACCACTCAGGCCTTCTCCAGCGCGCTGGGTTCCACGGCCGGGCTTTATATCATTAACATCAGTCTGCTCCTTTTTGCCATGACCACCATTATCGGCTGGAATTTCTATACCAGCAGATGCGTGATCTATCTTTTCGGGGCCAAAGCCATTACCCCCTTTAAGATCATCTACATCCTGTTTGTGGCCTCCTATATCCTCATCGTGCTCTTTGTGGATATGGCTGATGCCACTCAGAAGACGGCTATTAACACGGTCTGGACGATTTCCGATATCGCCAACGGTCTTATGGCCTTCCCGAACCTGATTGCTCTCATTATGCTGAGAAAGGTGATCTGGAGCGATACAAAAGATTACTTCAAGAACCTGAGGATGAAGAGATTAAAGGATCAGGAGGAGCGGAATCAGAAGGAACAGGCTCCCGCCTGACCTTAGTTCCTTAATCCGTCATTTCTTTCCAAAGCCGCGGCCGGTTTCCTCTTAATCTGCCGCGGCTTTTTTATGTCCGGAATCTGACCGGCGGCAGGGGATCTCCTGTCACGATTCGGAAGCCCGGAGCATGGCGGAGCAGCCTTCCGGTTTTATAATTTCGCAGTTAGCGGCAGGGCAAATGCGGGAGAAGGAAAATGGCGGGCAGAGCAGTCTTAAAAGCTCTCATAATGGCGGCGCTTATAATGTGGCCCGGAATCCCGGTTCCGGAACGCAGCTTAAGCGAGGCCTCCGGAGGATATGCCCTGGATCCGGACACCGAGCGCCGTATCGGCCGTCTCATTTCCGGAATGTCCCTGGATGACAAAATCTCCCAGATGATAATCCCGGCCATGCGAACCTGGAACAAAGAGCCGGTAACCGATCTCGCAAAGGTTCCGGAGCTCCGGGATATTCTGTCGGCTCATGCCTACGGCGGCATCATTCTTTTTGGCATCAATATCAAGGGCAATGCCGAGACTGAAAAGCTCCTTTCTGATCTCCGGGGCATCGTTGCCGGATCTCCTAATCGAACTCTCCGCATTCCCTATTTTCTGGCGGTTGATGAAGAGGGCGGCCGGGTCATGCGGCTCCGCCAGGGCACCCGCATGACCGGCAGCATGGCGGTGGGGGCCACCCCGCATGCCCCTGAAAACGCCTATCTCACCGGATCCGTTATCGGGGAGGAGCTCCGTTCCCTGGGCTTTAATGTGAATCTCGCTCCCGTAGTCGATGTAAGCAGCAATCCCGGGAATCCGGTTATCGGAGCGCGATCATTTTCCGACGATGCGGAAACGGTGGGCCTTCTGGGCTCCGCCTACGCCCGGGGACTTATGGAGCAGGGGATTATCCCGGTCTTCAAGCACTATCCCGGCCACGGCGATACGGTTACGGACAGCCACCGCAGCCTCCCTGCCGTCTACGGATCCCGGGAAAAGCTCATGAATGCCGAGCTTTTGCCGTTCCGGGAGGCGACGCAAAACGGGGCGGAAATGATCATGACCGCCCATATCGCCTGTCCGGAGGCCGACGAGCTTCAGGTTTACGGAGACGGGGTTACCCGGGGCTATTATCCCGCCACCATGTCCACCGTTCTAATTAGGGATCTGCTCCGGAAGGATCTGGGCTTTGACGGCGTAGTGCTTTCCGATGCTCTGGAAATGGAGGCGGTGCTTTTGACCGGGCTGGTGCCGGGAGAACCGGAGTCTCTGGAATACCGCATCAACCTTGCTGAAAAGGTTATTAACGCCGGAGCGGACATGCTGCTCCTTCCGCAGGATCTCCGGAACCGGGAGGTCGGCTCCTTCTATGACAACTATATTGCGGGAATCGGCCGCCTGGTTTCCGCAGGCTCTGTTCCGGAGGATCGCATTAACGAAAGCGTCCGCCGCATTCTGAGACTCAAGGTGAAATACGGCATTTTCGATATCCGCCATCCCGGATCCGGCCGGCCCTTCCTCCCCCTGGCGGAGGATGTTTTTCCGGAAGCGGCCGGGGCGGGCTCCCGGGAACACCATGAACTGGAACGCCGCATGGCCGGGGAGGCCATAACCCTGATTAAAAACCGGGACGGCATGCTGCCCCTGACCTCTGCCGTGAAATCCGCGGTGATTCTGATGCGAAAAGAGGAGGAGCTTACCGCGGCGGATTATGCCATAAAGGATCTCCGGGCCCGGGGCATCCTGAGTCCGGAAACCCGGGTAACCGCGTTTTATTATCTCGCTCCGGAAAACGGGGGCGGCGGGAATAACGGGAACAAAGGAAATAGCGTGAATGACAGCCAGCTTCATTACACTCCGGAAATGCGGGAGGAGATTCTCCGGGCTGATGCGGTTATCGGGTACTCCCATTTAAGCGGGAAGGAACTCCCGGGGGCCGGCAATATCTCATATCAGGCTCTTTCCCGGGCAATCAGTGATGTCCATGCCGGCGGCGGCCGCTTCGTACTCATTTCCGGAAATCTTCCCTATGACGCGGCGTTTTATCCCGAGGCCGATGCCGCGGTGCTTTCCTATATGGGAGCCGGGCTTGATAGCGCGCCGGAGAAAACAGGCCCCGCAGGATTGGAAAAAGCAGCCGGGAATGCCAATTTTAGAGCTGCTCTCGGGAAGATCTTCGGGGAAGGGGAGTTTGCGGGATCGCTGCCGGTAAATATTCCGGAGATCCTGAAGCTCCCCGGAGGCACTGCGGTGTACGGCCCGCGCCTTTTGTACCGCCGGGGCTTCCGGGAGCAAAGCCCGCAAATCCGGAGCCGTAATACCCGGAGGAACGAGACCGGGGAAAGCAAAACCTGGCCCCGGGATTAAATAAAAGCGCTGTGTCTTCAGTTATCGCTTTTGTCGAACAGGGGCTTACAGGATTCCGCCATGAATTTGAGCTCCTTAAGACTGCTCTTTTTAGGCTTGATTTCCGCGGCCTTTTTGCCGTCGTAATAGAACTCTATCCAGGCGGCCCGGGAGACTGCGGCGATAAACTCCTTCCAGTTAGCGGCGTCCGCGCGGTTTGACGTAATCACATTGGGGAAGCCGTATTCGTTAGCTCCCCGGTTAAAGGCATAGGACTTCCCGTTAATGACGATGGCGAGTTTGTTTTCCTTCTGAGCAAAAAGATCCGTCTCATGCACCGTAACCTCAATGCTGTGCTCGGAGGTTTCGTTAAAGGCCTCATTGCAGGCGATTCTGAAATTAACCTGTCCATTGGAAATGCTGTATTCCTGCCAGCCCTGACCGAATCCCCCCTGCCAGGCGGAGGGAGCGGCCAGAGCGGATGCGGAAAGTAAAAAGGCCAAAAAGGCTGCGCTGATGCGGCGAACAGCGCGGCGAGCGTTGTTGTGAATGGTGTAAGCCATAGGAATCCCTTGTATTCAGAAGTTAAAGGCTGTTTATGAGGCTGAAAAACCCCCAGGAATTTCGGAGGCATTAAAGCTTAAAAACTTTCTATTCACCAGTCGTAAGTTCGCTGCTCGCGGGAGCCGGATTTCAGGAACGGCTCCGGTCAGCGCCGGAACCGGGGGAGTTCACTCGCGGGCCGGCCCCGGTATTCAGATATCAGACCTCCTTTTTGGCAATGCTGATCTCAAGGCCCTTGGGGAAGCCGATTTCGTCCGTGCCCTTGGAGATATCAATTTTGGCAACTACCGTGAACTTAGTAAGATCGTATAATCCGCCGTTCTTAAGAGGGTCTGTCATGGCAAAATATTGGTCAGGGCCGCCCTGAATGGTTACATCGGTGGCGATTTCAATAATATTGCCATCGGTCTTTATGTTATGGACGGTGTCATTATTAGTGATGAGATGGTGTTTATAACCATCAGCAAACGTCGGAAAATTGGGAGAGATCCGCAGCTTGTTTTCGGGATTGAGGCGGTTTTCTGCAATTTCTCCTGCCATGCCGCCCTGCTGGATGTAATTGGTGATAAATCCTATCATGTTTTGAGGCACCTTGGCGGTAAGCTCCTTTTTGAAGGCATCGGTGCGCTGCTGATGGTTTTTTATGGCAAGGAGATCAATGCCGTTAATGCTGCCGGTCATCATGCCTTTTAAATCCCGGTCAGTGCCGTCATGGAAGGTATTCTGGGTGACGTGTCCGGTTTTAATCTGAAATTGGAGGTTGTTTCTCAGGGCCTCATGGGACAGTATGGCATTCTTGTAGGCATCGAGCTCTTCCTGGGACACATTCCGGACATTCATGAGATTCATAAACATTTCAGACTTCTTCATGGTATCGGCAATGCTTTTAATGATGGCGCCGGAATCATTGTATTTTACGGAAAGCTTGGCCTTGACAAGATCTGCCAGCATGGCCTTGATGGGAGATCTCATGTTTTCGGGGAAGGCTGATGCGGCCTCGTCAATCTGAGCCTGAAATTTAGGGTATTCCGTTTGTCCCATGATCAATGTTGTTTTAACCATTAAATCCATGTTTTCTGGTACTTCATCGGCATCGAAGGAGGCAAAGTTATCCGTGGCAGGCATGAGCACATTCCTGACTTCATCCAAAAGAGAGGTGATGCAGCCGCATTCGCTGGCATGCCGCTGCATTACCAGTTTGGTTTCGGGATCAAGGCCGTCGCTGTTGAAAACAGTATTATTACCCATGGCCGCGTAGAGATCCTTCAGGTTGTCAATGCTGATACTCTTTAATTCATCTGCGGGGGCCGTGATGGCGACATAATGCATGATCATGGCAGAAAAGGAAGCAATTTTGTCCTTGTGCACATCAGTAATTTTCTGAACGCCGGTGGTATCCATAAAAAGCTTCAGGAGATCCTGACCGGTTTTTTTCAGGACAGCGGGATTACATCTTGATGCAGCGTCCTGAAGATCCTGAAGAGCTTTTCGGAAGATTTTGTCGCCGCCGGATTTGACTCCCGCAATATACTTGTTAAGAGTTTTGGCATCGATGGAGTTGTCTTTGCACTTTCCAGCCAGGAAATTCACAATCTGCGCCAGCTGTCTGTTGCTGAGATCGGGGAGCTCCTGCTTCAGCTTCATGAAGGAGTCATAATTCTTGCTGCTGGGATCCGGCACGGTGTACGCCTCGGGATCCTGTGCCGGGGCGAGTTCGTCTGTCTTGGCAAGAGAGCCGTTTTCGCCCAGAACCTGATTAAGAACATTAACGCCTTCGGTGTTGCCGCGGAAGGGGGCACAGAGGGCATTGTAGTTCTCTTTGAGCTTTGCGGCCACGGCTGCGGGATCCTTGCCGGAAGCCATTGCTCCTTCGGCAAAGGCGCACATTTTCTTATTGACCTCAGACACTATTTCCCTGAGGAGGGATTGCGCTTTTGCCCTGTCATTTACATCGGCATTTTCGTAGGTGCCGCCGAAACCGGGCTTCGCGAACAGCCGGCTAAGCTCCCGGGCCTGTTCGGTTTTGCCGATGCAGGCAAAGGATTCCGGAAATCTTGCGGCGC
>NZ_JBGVBR010000240.1:0-2170 GCF_045225735.1 Succinimonas sp.
CAAAATGGTACGGAGTGGTACCGTACCAAAAGCGCCAGATTGCCGGCCATGCCTTGTTGCGCAAGGTCTGAAGCAAAATGGCACGGAATGGTACCGTACCAAAAGTACCAGATTACCGGCTAAGCCTTATCTCACAGGCTTTGACAGCAAAGCTCCCGATTTGGAGATACTGTCCGTTTTACAGCATTCCCTGCAACCGGCGGGGAATAAATCTATCAATCATTAACCATGAGGACATCAGCATGACTGATACCGTAAAATTATCCGACGGCAGGGAAATTTCCTGTTCCAAAACCGTCATGGCCTTGCTAAAGACCTGCTATGAAATTGCTTCGCGGGGAATGGAGGTAACCGCATCCACCCTCAGCATCATTGCTCCCTCTCACTCCAAGCGGGACTACACCGCCGCCTGCGAGATTTACCGCGATGAAGTCAGAGTTCGCCAGGAATGCTCCGTTCCGATGCCGGTCAATGTTCAGGAACTGTGCAATAACAGCATCCGGCTTGCCTGGGGAACTCTCTGCCGCCACTGGGAATCGCAGATTGAGAGTCTGAAGGAATCGCATCAGAAAGAGCTGGAAACCGCCAGAAAGAATCATGCATTTGCCCTTGATGTGAATGAGAAGCTCGAGCAGCAGGTAAAGAAACTTGAGGCTGAAAAGACCCGCATGGAGGGTGAGCATCAGAAGTTCAGGGATGATAGTCAGGCTGAGATAAAACGTCTCAAAAACGAAACTCAGGATCTGAAACAGGAGAGGAAGCGTCTCTCTGAGGATTATCAGGACTTCAGGAAAAGCAGAGATGCCGAAACAGACAGGCTTAAAAGCGATTATCAGAAACTGAAGGAGAGCTCAGATGCCGAAATAGCCCGTCTTAAGGATGATATCAAAGCTTACGAAGACGCTGAAAGCGAGTTTGACGAGAAATATTCGGAACTGTCTGAGGAATATGAGGATTACAAAGCTGAAGCCTGTGTCAACGATGAAGAGCGTCTGGAGCAGATTGCAAGACTTAAAGATGAGATCAGCGAGCTTAATGATCAGGTTGACTCTCTTGAAAAGGATTACGGCATGTGCCGCGGCAGAATGGCGGATCTTGAAGACCTGCTCGCCTCTCTGAAAACTCAGATAAAGCTGCACAGCAGTCTGAACAGCACAATGCAGCAGTTACTGGTGCCTGTGGCCGAATACTGCAGCCAAAATTCCGAAAAGGACAGGCCGGAACTTGAACAGTTTGTTTCCGTCGTTGTTTCCAGCTTCAAAGGTTCTCTGACAAAGGTTAAGGAAGAGACAGATACTCTGATTCAAAGTCTGTCGAGATACCATATTCGGGATGCGCCGATACCGGAAATTGCTCCTGTTCAGCCCGATAATAACCCCGCAGCCGGGGAACATCCGTCAGCCGAATAAATCTGGAACATCATTGCCAATACTGCGGGCCCGGCCCGCAGTTCTCTCTCATCTCATTCATACATCAAACCGCAGGCTGTTAAAGCGCAATCCCCGGCAGGACATTCCTCCGGAACCTCATAATTCTCAGAAAACAAGCATCCCGGAGCAAACATCACGTCCGCCCTCAGGCAGGGGATCAGGATTTATCGGAAAAGGCAATCAGGAAATTCCGGAAAGATCCGTCAGGAACGGGCGTAATCAGCGATCAGGATTGAACGGAAAAGGGAGTCACTAATTACCTCAAAGGCTAGTCACTACCTCACTAAATTTCCACTGAGACTTTTAATTTAGCTTTTCAATCAGACACTGATGGTTCTTGCTTTTGGGATCGTAGTTGATGCCCACTAGAAGGATATTTTTCGTATACAGCTTCGTGTAACGCCGGAAATACTCCTGCGTTTTAATCTGCTTAAGAGCTTCCTCGGCGGATTTCCCGTATTTAAACTCAATCAGAATAAGCGGCGCGGCGCCTTTTATGTTCGGCTCGTACACTAAGTCCACCTTGCCTTTGCCGGCCTGTTCCTCCCGGTGATATGTGTAATCATCCAGCGTTGACCAGAGAAGCCCGGTCATTACGCAATAGGTGAGGGATTCCTCGTCATTGTAATCCAGCAGCGACACCGCAGGAGAGTTATGAATCTCCTGAATGAGTCCCGCGGTCTTGTTACCGTCCCGGGCTTTTATTGCTTTCAGGAGATTTTCGGAACGCTCAATGGTAT
>NZ_JBGVBR010000241.1:0-2806 GCF_045225735.1 Succinimonas sp.
CGACAAGGCGGCTGTCTGGAAGGAGGAGCGCGCGCTGCACTTCCTGGACAAGTATCATGCGGTAAGAGACGTGCAGATCAAGGCCGAAGCCGGTGACCCCGCAGGCATGTTCGAGTATGCCAAGTGGCTCCTGAATCAGAAGGATGAAGAATCTCAGAAGCTGGGTCTCAGCTGGGCCCGCAAATCAGCCCTCCTTAACAACACCGACGGTCAGGCTCTGTTCGCCACGGTGCTTTACGAAAACAAGGATTACGCCAATGCCATGATCTGGTTTGAGAAATCAGCCAAGGGCGGCAATACCGATGCCGAATACTATGTGGGCATCATGTATTTCCAGGGCCAAGGAGTGATGCGCAATCCTTCTCAGGGCATTGAAAACCTCCGCAAGGCCGCTGACAAGGGCAGCGCTCTGGCGCAATTCGAGCTGGGACGTCTCTACATTAACGGCGACAAGGATACTGTCCGGGCGCTTTCAGAAGCTCAGGCGGTGGACTATATCAGCCAGGCTGCCGGTCAGAACATGCTGGAAGCGCAGTATCTGCTGGGTACCATGTACGAAAACGGCCTTGGCGTGAAGCAGGACTACCAGAGAGCCATGAACATCTACCGTCTGGCTGCTCTTCATGATCATGTAGGAGCCGAATCCAAGCTGGGCGAGCTTTATGTAACCCACGGCAATGCGCAGCAGAAGGAAGAAGGCATTAAGTGGCTCACCAAAGCCATCGAGGAGCATGACGACGCCATGGCCAAGACCTATCTGGCCTATGCCTACAAGGAAGGCTTCGGCGTTAATCAGAACTTCAACCAGGCCTACAAGTGGTACCGCGAGGCTGCCGATGTGGACGTAGCCGTTGCTCAGTTCAATCTCGGCATCATGATTGCCAACGGCCACGGCGAACCCCGGGACATGAGCAAGTCCGCCTACTGGGTGGAACAGGCCGCCTATAACAATCTGGTTCCTGCCATGGTGGCTCTGTCCCTGTTCTACAAGAACGGCGCCGGCGTGGAGAAAGACGATGCCAAGGCCCGTTTCTGGATCGAAAAAGCCAGAACGCTGGATCCGAAAATCGATGTCAAGAAGATTGCCGAGCTCTTTAAGCTGAAAAGCTGAGAACTGAGTCCGGTTTATCTTTAACCGCTGTTGAATACTTATGAAAGCCGGAGCATTATGCTTTGGCTTTTTTTGAATTAATCACCATACCGGAGATAATGAGAATTTTATGAAATGTCTTAAGTTTCTCGCTTTGGCTGTGACTGCCGGTCTCATAGTCACGGGCTGCAATTCCATGAGCGGCCAGAAGGGCGGCGCCCGGGGTTTTGATTACACCCAGATGCTGAGCCTGACCAAAACCTACCACAAGGAACTGGGCACCCTTAACATGACGGCCACCGGACACAAGCCCCAGCGCCGTTCCGTGGAATGCCATATCCGCAATCTGACCCGTTCCGTAGGCGGCGCCTTCGCCGGGCTCCGCTCCGAATGGCGCACGGAAATCCTCCGGGAATGCAGCGTCAATGCCGCTCTTATCAATGACGGCACCTTTATTGTCTCCAACTGCCTCTCGGATCTCCTGCCCGATCAGGACGAAGTCGCCTATGTTGTGGCTCATGCTCTGGCTCATTCTCTCATGGAGCATGATAACGAAAGAGCCACCCGTCTCCTTAAGACCCCCATAAGCGAGGCCGGCGGACTGGAAGCCTTCAAATTCTCTCTTTATCTCCGCGCTCCTGAAAATTTTGCTTCCTTCTCCAATGCCCTGGGACTGGTGATTGACCCCGCCCGCAACGCTCCTTACACTCCGGAACAGGAAAAGGCCGCGGACACCCTGGCTCTCCAGCTCATGGCCAATTCGGGCTATAACCCTTCGGCAATTCTTCTTTTCTGGCAGAATGTTAACCGGAATCCCGATTATAAGGGAGAGGACTATGCAGTGCTGCATCCCCATACCGATGAATATCTGAAGGAAATCAGCGCCAATCTGGATGCTCTGGTGCAGGTTTATCGCACGGCCAGAAAGGATTACGGGAGAGTGCCCCAGTGTCAATTCAAGTAGCAGTTCCCGTCAGCGAAGAGTTCTGGGATATGGCCCGGGTGGAACATCGTTCCCAGCAGGAGCTGGAATTTGCCAATGCCGGGGATCATATCAGAAACAACGTGCTCCTCAACTATGAGCAGCTGGGAACCCTCTGGATGACCCGGGTGAACAGCAGCATCTATCATAACCTCGTGCTCCGGGATACTGATGCCAAAACCGTGGTGGGGCTGGTGTGCTATCAGTACTATATGGGGAATGCCTATATCCGTTCCTTTTATCTCCTGCCCGGATATGAGAACCGCCATCTGGGACAGCTGCTCCTGAATGCCATGCTGAAGGAGGTAAAAAAATCCCGGAAGGCCGCCACGGTGCGGCTGGAGGTTTTTGAAACCAACGCCATGGCCCGGAGATTCTACGAAAGAAACGGCTTCCGGTACCGGGAATTTGATTTTCCGGCCCAGCTGGGAGGATCCGCCCGGAACAGCTTTGATCAGTACGGGATGCCCATTCTCCATATGGTGCTCCCCCTTAACTGATGTGTTGCTGACTTAGCGTGTTTTTTGAAAAGAGGGCTTCTCTTGTATATCAGGCAGGGGAAGCCCTTTTTATGCCGTTCTCTCCGGCGCTTGCCATCTCCGGGAGGCACAGGGTAGCAGAGAATGCCTTCCCTTCATTTATTCCGCCGTTTCATCTGCTTGCGTCATTTCCAGCGTTTTCCATCGTTTCGGTCCTCCCTTTTCGACTGCTTTCAATCAGAGCTCTCTAATTCT
>NZ_JBGVBR010000242.1:0-9050 GCF_045225735.1 Succinimonas sp.
TCCTTCAGGGCCACGCACGAAAGACCTATGAAGAGCGCATTAAGAGCCGCAAGCTGCCACTTCCCTGCCGCATTCATCCCGCCGGGGACGTTCTCGGAAATACCGGCAGGCGCTGCCCCGACGTCCGGGCCGGCATCGTAGGCGGAATCATCCTGAGAAGCAGCGGTATCAGCCGGGGAGACGTCATCCTCTGAAGCAGGGGAGGCGTCATCCTCGGAAATGATGCTTTCGCGATCGCTCCAGTCGGTGCCGCCGTTTTCAGAAGCAATGGCCTTCCCGCCAAATATGCGGAACATCCGGAAAAAGGCGCCGATGGTTCCTTCCCTCCGGCTGAAAATCCAAACTGCCAAAGAAAGCAGCGCGACGCTTATGACAACCAGCCACCCGAAACCGATGCCTGCATAGGAATGCAGGATCCAGAGAGCGAGGAGAGCATCCAGCGTTACCATCACCGCGCGATTCAGGAAGATGCTCCGAAAGATGATCCGGATGGTGTCAAGGATGATGGTCAGGATATTCATAATAAAGTCCTCTGTTGAGTTAATTCCGCTTCTGTTGTCAGTAAATCTTCCGGGGCCGCCCTTCTGAGGCAATCACCCCGGCGCGTTAGCAAGTTAAGTTTGCCACAGGCAAAAAACTGCAATTGTTACGGTCCTGGCTGAAAATTTCTGTTTCTGCCCGGTTTTCCGGCGCTGCCCGTAATTCCGCTTCTCAGAGAATTCCGGGTACCGCGGGGAAACCTTAAACTCATCTTAAAACAGCTGATTCCGCGTTCCGGAAAATAAAAGTGCAGAAAAAAAACAGCAAAAGAGCTGATGGAAATACCGGCGGTCAGCGGGTTCAGCCGTGGTATGAGGCGGGGGCAGAGCAAAGGGAGCGGAAGCTGCCGAAAGCCGTATTTTGCCCGGGGGCTGAGCGTTACCCTGATAAGGGGACTTCCTTTTTGGAAGCAAACCTTTCATTCATTACGGCGTTTTTGATATTATGGAGAAGAAAGAGAGCGCTTCCGCCGGCGGGGTTTTAAAGTAAGTTTTGTCCCCGGCTCCGGAAGAGCGGCTCTCAGAGATTTTACCGGCGCCGGCCGTTACCCCAGAAGCTCCCGGGATGATGAGCCTCATCCGGCGCCAAAAGCGTTATCAGGACACCAAGCTATATGTCAGGCATTATGATTCTCCATCCGGGAAGAGAAAAATCATTATTAAGAAAGCATCCCTGGATCTTCTCCAAGGGCGTTTCCGAAGTCCGGGATCCTCCGGAAAACGGCGGAGATATTACGGTAAAGGACAGCTCCGGGAATTATCTCGCCACGGCGGCTTATTCTCCTAATTCCCAGATCCGGGGCCGGGTCTGGAGCTTTGATCCGGCGGAAAAAATTGATGCCGCGTTTTTTGAGAAAAGGATCCGCCAGGCCTGGGAAAACAGACAGGATCTCATTTCCCGCACCGCGGTCAGCGCCGTCAGAGTCATCGATGCCGAATCCGATTTCCTCCCGGGACTCATTATTGACCGCTACAATCAGGTGCTGGTGGTCAAGGTTCTCTCCGCCGGCGCCGAATATCACCTCAGGGACATTACCGCCGCTCTGGAAAAGGTGTTTCCGGAGGATGTGATTTACGAGAGATCCGATGAAGCCGTCCGAAAAAAGGAAGGTCTTGCCGAGAGAAAGGGAATGCTTAAGGGCGAGCTCCCGAAAATGCCTCTCGCCATTTCCGAAAACGCCGGCATGAAGATCCTGACGGATCTGGAAAACGGCCACAAAACCGGCTTCTATCTGGATCAAAGGGACAACAGAGCCGCTCTGGAAAAATACTGCCGCGGCAAGGATGTCTTAAACTGCTTCTCCTACACCGGCGGCTTCTCTCTCTATGCTCTCCGGGGCCGGGCGAAATCGGTAATCAATGTGGATGTTTCCGGGCCGGCTCTGGACATTGCCCGGGAAAATGTGGTTATCAACCATCTGGATCCCGGCCGCTGCCGCTTTGTTAAGGCCGATGTTTTTGCATACCTGAGAAAAGCCCGGGGCGAAAAGAAGAAATTTGACGTCATCGTGCTGGATCCCCCCAAGTTCGCTGAAAGCCAGCCCCAGCTTCAGAAGGCCTGCCGGGGCTACAAGGATATCAACATGCTGGCAGCCTCCCTGCTGAATCCCGGCGGCATTCTCATGACCTTCTCCTGCTCCGGACACATGACGCCGGATCTTTTTCAGAAGGTGGTGGCAGACGCCCTTCTGGATGCGGGCCGGGAGGGCCAGATAATCGAATATCTCACCCAGGCCGGCGACCATCCCGTGGCCCTGCCCTTCCCGGAGGGACTGTACCTTAAGGGACTGGTAATAAAGGTAAACTAAGACTGAGACCCCGGCCGCCGTGCCCCGCCGGCCGCCCGGTCTCTATTTAACGATAATTCCGGAACCGGAGGCTCCTCCGGCTTCCGAATCTGACGGAGGATTCAGATGATTAAGTATCTCACCTACGGCGTATCGCCCTTTCAGCAAAACTGCCGCATTGTATTCTGCCCTGATAACCGGAACGCCGTAATTGCGGATCCCGGGGACTCGGCCCGGGAGCTGGCTCTGGAAGCGGAAAAGCTGAAATTAAACCCGGTGGCCATTCTTCTTACCCACGGACATCAGGATCATGCCGGAGCGGCGCAGGATCTGGCCCGCCTTCTCAATATCAAAATCATCGGCCCGGAACACGGTGATGCCTTTCTTCTGGAGGGCATGAGCTATCAGGGACAGATGCTGGGTCTCCCGCCTGTTGATAACTTCGCTCCCGACATATGGGTAACCGATGGCCAGGAGCTGGATCTTCAGCTGAACGAGCCCGTAAAGGTTATCCACACCCCGGGACACACTCCCGGCGGCGTCTGCTACTATTTTGAAAAGAGCGGTCTTCTGCTGTCGGGGGACACCCTGTTTGCCGGATCCGTGGGCCGCACGGATTTCCCCCGGGGGAATGCCCGGGATCTGGTGCAAAGCATTACCGAAAAGCTCTTCCTCCTGCCGGACAGCGTCAAGGTGCTTTCCGGACACGGCCCGGAAACCACCATCGGTAATGAAAAGAAGCACAATCCCAGTCTCGCCTATATGATGCATCTTGCGAAGTAACGCCTCTCAGGAATACTGCTTCAGGTAACCGGCAATCCCGCAGCCGTCTGTTCGGAAAAGCGGGATTTAACCTTTAAGGGCGTTTTAAAGAAACGCAAAGGAATGCCATGCGCAAATACACCCCGCCTCCCAATGTTTATGAGCTTCTCAAAACCTTTTCTCTCGAGGAAAAGGAAGAACTGCTGAAGTACCTGCAGAAGTCCGTGGAGGAGGAGAAATACGGCCCCCATAAGTATTACCTGGAAACAGAATGGGAAAGAATCAAGGGGAATCTGTACCTGCTTTCGTTTGAGCCCTATATCGATGACCAGACTGAACTTCTGGATGTCTGGGACAGCTGTGAATTCCTGGCCAAGGATCCCCGAACCAAAACCGTGCCAAAGGAGATTCGCCGCAGGATTCTAATGGAACTTAATCAAGTCTGGGACAGCTACGATTACGGTCTGGACGAGCCTATGGGCATGCTTGAAAAAGCCCTGATGTTCAGCGACGAAGAGTAAACCTGCCAGCGGATCTGCTGTTTCAGAAAAAGCCGGCCGTGCCGCCGGTGCCTGAAAAGAACGCTTTGAACTTTCTCCTCCCGCAAAACATAGGAATGCCTTACAGCTTCGGATTATCCGCTCCCGCTTTCCCGGTGAGCTCCTCAAGGAGGTTTTCGGATTCATTGCTGTCCACCCGGAGAAACCACCCTCTTTCTGAAAGGGCCTTTAAGACCTCTGCGGCGGACACCCGCTCCAGACGGCGTTCCGGAGTCAAATCAAAGGAGAAGCTGTATTCCAGCTTCCGGATGCTCTTTTTGATTTCCTTCGGGATCCTGTCCAGGGCATCTTTGCTTTCAAGGTAAAGGTATACCGGATGAAGCTCCCGGGTAAAGCCCCGGTAAATCAGACATTCCATAACATGCTCCGTTAACAAATGAATCAATGCCGGCTTCGGGGATGCCAGGATAATACCCGCCCTGTCCGAATCCGGTCTCTTTCAGTCAGCCGGGGTTTAATTTAAGACCTTTCGGAAAAGATTACAACAGGCATGTTCCCGGGCGCGCAATTACGCCTGCAAGAGCTCCGGCAATGCCGGGTTTTTCGGATTTCCGCCTCCGGGAAGCCCGCGGGATTTTCACAATCGCGCCGGTCATTTCAAAAAAATGTTTTCGGCCGCAAAACTGCCAAACTGCAATTTGATCTGATGTCGGATCATAGGCTATAATTCACGCGTTTTATGCATTCCTGGGAGGCCGGATGGCAATTACATTCAAAAACGGCAGTTTTAAAGGAACCGCGCTGTGTCTGGACACCGCCGACAAGGAGGCGATTCTGGCATTTTTGCAGGAAAAGGCCAAATATGAAAACATTGCCCTCTGGATTAAAACAAACCCTCTGGTGCTTGACCTGGGGCAGGTGTCCGGAGAGGATCCCGATCTGGCCGAAGACCTTCTGAAAACCGTCGAAGACAGCGGCTTCAAATGCACCGGGGTCATGGAAACAGGAAACAAGGATACTGATGAAGCTCTGCGCCGCCGGGGACATGTGATTGTTCCGGCGTTTAAAACTCCGCAGGAAATCCAGCTGGAGGAGCAGGCCAAAAAACAGGCCCGGAACAGTCAGAGCGATGCTGACCGTGCCGGACAGAATACAAATACAAAAAACACGGATGAACAAAAGACAGGATCTGACGATGGCTCCGAGGATGTCAGAAAGGATGCTGAGAGCGGCAGGGGACAGCCCTGCACCATCACCGGCAATGTCAGAAGCGGCAGACAGGTTTATATCAAAAACAACAGTCTCACCGTTATCGGCAATGTAGGTTACGGCGCGGATGTCTCCGCCGACAGCAGCATCTTCATTTTCGGAGCCATGCGTGGCAGGCTGATGGCGGGAAGAAACGGCGATAAAAGCGCCGTGGTCTTCTGCACCAACTTCCAGCCGCAGCTGGTTTCCATTGCCGGGGTGTTCTGCACTATGGATGACATTCCCGAAAAGTATATCGGACGGCCGGTTCTGGTGCGTCTCAACGGGGAAGGCTTCAGTTTCGAGGAACAGAGCCTCTAGCTTCTGTTTCTGATTTTTTAAGAGGGATTTTGCGCTAAATGGCAGAAAATAACACAATTACCGAGGAAAAGCAGACTGAGGCATCAGTCGCAACAGCCCTTCAGGAAGACAAGGCTCCCAAGGAGGATTACAGCGCGGGCTTCAATGCCAGAATTATCGTGGTGACCTCCGGCAAGGGCGGCGTGGGCAAAACCACCTCCAGCGCCGCAATAAGCTCCGGTCTGGCGCTTGAGGGCCATAAAACCTGCGTTATCGATTTTGACGTCGGTCTCCGCAATCTGGATCTGGTTATGGGCTGCGAAAGACGAGTAGTCTATGATCTGGTCAACGTGATCCGGAAGGAAGCCACTCTGAATCAGGCTCTCATCAAGGACAAGAACTGCGACAGACTCTTTATTCTGCCGGCCTCCCAGACCCGCGACAAGGACGCTCTCTTCAAGGAAGGCGTAGCCCGGGTGCTTCATGAGCTGGATGACATGGGCTTTGAATACATTGTCTGCGATTCCCCTGCCGGCATTGAAACCGGAGCTCTGATGGCTCTCTACTTTGCCGATGTGGCAGTGGTCACCACTAATCCGGAAATCTCTTCCGTGCGCGATTCCGACCGCATTATCGGCATCCTTGACTCCAAGAGCCGCCGCGCCGAATACAATCTGGATCCCATTAAGCCGTACCTGCTCCTCACCAGATACTCTCCGGAAAGAGTGGAGAAGGAAGAAATGCTGAGCAAGGATGACGTAGTGGATCTTCTGAACATTCAGCTTCTCGGAGTCATTCCGGAATCCCAGTCCGTGCTCAAGGCTTCCAACTCCGGCAAGCCCATTGTTTACGATCAGGAATCAGATGCCGGCCAGGCCTACATGGATACGGTGCATCGCCTGCTGGGACAGCCTGATCTCCCCTTCCGCTTCATCGAACCTCCTAAAAAGGGTTTGTGGAAGAGAATATTCGGCAAAAAGTAATTACACGAAGGGGATAATACCATGTCTTGGCTAACTGACTTTTTTATGAGCAAAAAGAAGGACGATCGCGAGACGGCAAAAAATGCCAAGGATCGTCTTCGCGTGCTGCTTGTTCATGATCGTGAAAACCGCAGCGGTCCCGATTTCCTGCCGCAGCTTAAGCTGGATATTCTGGCCGCTATTAAGAAGTACGTGCAGATCAGCGACGAGCAGGTTCAGGTTAACGTCTCCCAGCAGAACGACACTTCCATGATGGAGGTTTCGGTATCGCTGGATCCGAAGTATGACGGCACCGCTCCCACCGGAGTGCATGAACGCTATTCCACTGACGAGGACATTAACAGCATTAAGCCGATCACCGAAGAGGGACAGGCCTGATGCGTTTAGCTCCGCATCATCGAAGTGATTTAAGCGTCTTAGAGCAGTAATTTAAAAGGCCGGGAAACTTTCCCGGCCTTTTTTGGCTTTGCTCAAGGCAAGAAGCCCCTTCTTTCCGGCTCTGCCCCGCTCAGGATGCCGGAGCCTCGGTCTGCCAGGAAATACCGTGAATTCTGTCCGGTCCTCCGGCCACAGCTGTCAGGAATCTGAGCTCCGAGGTGCTCATGCGTTCCGGTCTTATACAAATCACCCTGCTAACGGCAGGCTTCCGGCGCATGGAAAGCTCAAAGACATGGGCATTGATCATAATGCCGGAATCCTGGATCTCAAACTTTTTGGCCAGCTGCTCCAGAAAAAGCTGCTTTTCAGCATAGACCGCGCCCGCATCGGCTCCCGGGATCCGCACCCGGAAAAGCTGCGGCGATCTCAGAGCCGCGGTCTCCATATTAAGGAGCTCCCGGTAATCCCAGAGCCTGAGCTCCCGCTTTCTGGTGCAGTATTCCCGGATAATCTCCAGAAACAGTCCCGGACTCCAGGGGAGATCCTCCCCCCGGATCACCCGATCCGAAAGGGCGTACTCGCTGGGATCGGCATAGAAGCCCCCGTCCAGGATCTCCTGAATATAGGAGGCCCGGAGAAAGCGGGGATTGAAGCCGGCGGCAACCCGGGGATTGTCGCGGCAGATGTCCGGCAGACACCGGGCCATGAGATCGGCTCCGGCATGAAAGCCTCGCATATAGCAGTCCTGAAACTGATCCGGCTCATCATGAAAGAGGAGACCGAGTCTCCGGCCCACGATTCTGATAAGACTGGCGGGATCCTCGGCGGCATATTTCCGGGAAAGATCCGGATCCGCAGCAATAATGCCGTTCATGCGGGCGGCATCCTCGGGAGAGGAGAACACCAAAAGAGCCGGCCGGGAGTCGTGCTCCTCAAAATCCCGCTTCATGACATCGGAAAGCCGCTTGAAGTGTCCGGCGGCGGATTTGCCGCCGCCCCGCTCCGCGGCAGAAGCGGCCTTGCGGAGCTCCTGAGCCAGGATCTTAAGAATGTCAGGAGAGTCCTTCTTCCGGGAGCTCTTCTTAAGCTCCTCAAAGGAAAGCGTCCTTGTTTCGGCAAACAGTCTCTGGAACTCCCGCTGCTTGAATTCGTCGGCCCAGAGAGACTGCTTTTTCCGGAAGTCATCCGTGTCCTTGCTGAGGTACCAGACCGCGCTGCCCGAAGTATCCCGGGTATTTCTCAGAAAATCATCGGTGTTCAGGAAAAGGGACATGTCGGAGGATTTTCCGAGAGCCCGCTTTTTCAGGAAACGGGTGAACTCTCTCCGGATCTTCCGCATAAGCACGTTAAGGGAAAACGCCGCATAGAGATTCATAAGCTGGATGCCGGGAGAATTCAGCCAGAGGCAGCCCCGGCTGTCTGCTCCCTGAAACCGGAAGTGCGGCCCCAGCACCAGATCAGGTTCCGCGTCCGGTTCCATCTCCAGCATGGCGGAAACCGGATAAACCGGCACCCGATCCACCCAGCGGTCGATATAGCACTCCGCATCAATGTCCAGAAAGAAGCCGGTGTTTTCAATAACCAGCATCACCACCCGGAATACGGGAGTTACCTTAAGAGTGAGGATAAAATCGCGTTTTTTTCTTTTCAGGAGCCGGGCATCAAAGGACGGCAGCATCATATTGAACTGAAAATCCGGGATCTGCTCCAGAAACCTCCGGCGAATGCTTATGCCCAGACAGTTGAACTTTTCTGAAAAGCACACGGAATAGAAAAATTCCTTTATGACACATTCCTGAATACATTCCAGATCTTCAGCCATCGTTTCCATCAGTAAAAAATCCCCTGATACGCCATACTTTAATTATTTTACTCCTTACTCAGTTTTTCCCCGACAACTTTATGGCATTCTTTGCATATTTTCAGAAAATATGCAAAGAACGGGGGTTTTCCGAGGGCGGAAACACCGAAAATGAGCCGCTCCCGGGAGTAAAAACGTGTGAATGGCAGGATAAGCCGGAATTCGGGAACGCCTCCTGGGGAAGCCCGGAATATGCCGGCAAAAACTGTCACGCAAATTCCCGGAAAAAATCTATAATATTGAAAACTGATGCCTGGCGGTTCTCAGGCATTTTAAGAACCCCGCGGCCGGATCCCCTGAATTATTCCCGGCCTGAAAGCTTCATAAGAGCAAGTCTTTTACAGTAACAGTAACAGCAACAGAAAGAAACAGGAATATGGTTATGGACGCCAAAAACCCGGAAAAAACCGTAACTCCCGCCGAATCCGCGGCTTCACTGCCCGAGGCCGAACCTCTCGTTAACGAAAAGCCCCTGTCCGCGGAGACTGTCTCTGTAATTCCCGTAAAGGACACTCCGGAAAAAGCGGCAGCAACAGCCGAAAAACCAGAAGCAGCAAAAACAAAGGATCCGGAGGTGCCGGCGGAAGAGGATACCGCCCTCCCGGAAGCGAAAAAGACGGTGGAAATCCCCGGCTCCCTCCGGGACTGCGCTCCGGAAGGTTCGGAAGGCTCCCCTTTGGAAGAAGAGGCTG
>NZ_JBGVBR010000243.1:0-3797 GCF_045225735.1 Succinimonas sp.
CCGATACCATCCGGGAAAGGTTTGACCAGACCATGAGATCGTCCTTCAGGGAACGCCGTTCCTCGTTAAGCGCGCGGCGGCGGCGGATTTTTCGGATGATCACATAAATGACAAAGGCGGAAATAACGAGAAGAATGATGAATACCAGAATGCCCAGGGGGTTCCCGAAAAGAGATGTGAAAAAATCGGGGCCTTCCTCAGTGACTTCGGCGGCGACGTTTTTGAGATTATCCATTATTTCTGCTCCTTCTTTGCGGCGGCAGCGTCATTTTCAGAGAAGCTCTTCCCGGCATTGCCGGCGGGCGCCGGGCTATCTTCAGGAGCCTGGGCGTCATCAGCAGGGATGTCGCGCTCCTTTAAAATTTCTCTGGCATCGGGATCGGGGTTGTAAAACGAGCTTCCCGTGTCGGCGGCATCCGACTCAGATCCGGCCCGAAATATGGTGTTACCGGTACCGCCTACGAGATAATCCTCGCTGGGGGAGGCGGCGCGCATAGCCTGTCTGATGCTGCTTCTGAATGAAGCAGTGCTGGCCTGTATGGAGAGCCCGTTAAGGACAAAGCACATCAGCGTTACCAGAACCATGACGGCGAGAATCTTGAAGCTTCTGTAGGTGTTCCAGGACTTGTCGACCGAGGCTGCCGACGGCTTCCGGGTCAGACAGATCTGGTCGTAGCCCTTTTTCAGGCGCCCCTCCAGCATTTCTGCTGAAGCTTGCATTCTCCGGATAACCTCAACGGGTTCTCTGCGGTAGGCGCCGTCGAAGCCAAGTCCCAGCATGATGTAGTAAACGGTGAGAATGTCAGGATTCTTTTCCACCCGGACGGCTTCGTCAAACAGATCAAAAAACTTGTCATCGCCGGAGAGCTCGTTGTAGCTGTGAGCCATGGGGATATAATCCCGGGAAAAGGAGAAGCCGGACTCCTTGACGGTGTAGTCAATGAAAAAGATCAGGGGGTATTCGATTTTCCGAAAATCAGCCTTCAGGGATTCATGCTTGTCCGCCTGGCGCCTGGCCTCGTTAAGCAGCCGGGTGATGTCTGCGGAAAACTCCTCATACCGGAGTTCGTTGCCGTTTTGTTCGCTGATATAGTAATTGCACATCCGGTAAAGCACGGGACTTACAATTTCCAGAATTTCGCTTGCTGCCATTTTCTGCTCCTGATGCTTATCTGTTTCATTCCTGTCTCAGCATGTCCTGACGGATTCCTGCTTTCTTTGCTGCCACGGTCATTTTTTCCATTGGTTTCAGCTCTCGCCGTTGTCAATGAGGATGTACAGCTTTGCGGAAAACTTTCCGTTCATGGAGGGGGCATAGTCCAGCACCATGGCTCGGTCATCCATGATATAGCGCCACATGCGGGCTGATTCGTCCTTCATCACCTTGAAGTAGACAGTATTGCTGCTCATTACCGGCAGATAACGGGGCGGGAAGCGGGAATGGCAGAGCCGCACGCCGCGTACCCGGCTGTCAATGGAGCCCCTGTCAATAAGACGGAAGCTGTCCCCGGATTCGATTTCTCCTATGAGATCCTTCCAGCTGATATCGCCTTCGAAGGCAATGAAGAAATCACCGGCGCCGGAAATCTTTTCGGGAGAGAAGGCTGCTACAAGCCGGGTGCCCGCCTCATCGGGCAGGAAATCCGCAGTGATGAACTCGGCTTTTCCATGGGCATTCAGCGCGGCGCTGATGTTCTTTATGGCCGCGCTGAAAATGCCGTAGAGATTGTAATGGTCATAGGCGGGTATCTCACCGCTGTCAGACAGGGGGCTAATTGCTCTCAGGGAGGCCAGCAGCCTGGCAAGGGTCTGGTACAGCTGAAACGGCGCGGTCTTGTCGGGTACCAGAAGATTGGTGAGTTCGGCGATGCTGACGTTCAGGCACTGGAGCTCCATGATGCGGAGCACGGTGGCTCCTGTGGCCAGATTGGGCTCGAAGCCGGAATTTTCAATGTCGGACAGCAGCCGGGATTTGCAGCTTTTGAGCTCAAAAAGGAGATCCTGGGACATGATAAAAATATTGGAGTCCCGGGAGAGCAGAACCGTGGGAGGAGTATAGGGCACTCTTTCCAGAATCGCGGCTCCGGCTCCGGCTGAGGTCCATTTCAGCTTAATAAGCGGGAGGGTGGCGCAGTCTGATGCCTTCTTGGGATCCGTAATCAGCCGGACGCTGAGACTTCTTTTAAACACGGTGGTCTCGTTGTCGCCCGTATTCTCGTCCAGCACGGAGGTTTCATGGAGGAGGTAGCGCCGGCGTTCCCGGGAATCATCCTGGCAGAGATTGGGTTCTGTGGCCGAATAGTAGGGCACCGCCAGGTAGACCGTGATTTCGGAGGACGGATCTTCGGGATCCGGCTCCAGGGAACAGGGGGTAATGGCGCAGTTGCCTGGCATGGACAGAAACAGGCCGTCCGGCATTACCGCGGAAATGGAATTTACCACGATGCGGCGGGATTTGAGAGCCTCCAGGTCGATTTCCACATTGCAGATGCCCTCCATATATGGAATGGCCAGTCCGGTGTGGGCATTCATGGCGTCATTAATCACGCGCTGCAACTGCTGAAAGTGATGGGGCTGCAGGAAGAGTCCTTCGCTCCAGTGAAGAAACATGGGGTATTTCACATCATTCTCCATTCCAAAGCGCGGCAGTCCTTTCTGAGGGTGGCGTCATGATGATTTCCTCGAACTGCCGCATTTCATTTATGAGCCCCGGTCAAGGCGGCAAACCATGCGGGGCGGGTAGCGTCTTTATCGAAACGACTTAATTGAAAACAGAGGGTCTTAAGTCAGCTCCTCCGGGCAAATCCGGAGGTCAGGGCCTGTCCGGAGGCTCGGTGCCGGGTACTACCTCCCGGCATTCCATATTGCCTAAAGGATCTCCGGGCTTTGGCGGCTTACCGGTTTTGCCGGGCACGCAGCGGAGTTCCATGCTGCGGGGTTCCTTGGCGGTTTCAGGAGCTTCCGGAAGGTCATTCTCTGCATCCTCCTCGGTGGTTCTGACAATTCCGGCCCCGGCAATTTTCAGATAAAGATCCGGGTTGTCATCAAAAAAACCGGTGGGGATTTTATAGACGAATTTCCGGGGATCCAGCTTGTCATCGGATTGTTTTTCATCCTCGCTGTCCTGGTTTCCCATGAGAGGGAGATTAACCAGCACTACCAGATATTCCGGCGAGCGGCCCATGAGCTTTTTATATTCCGGCGTGCCGGCGCGAAAGGTTCTCTTTCTGAGGTTGCGGTCGGAAAACCGGTAGGTCACCGGATCAAAGTACTGACGGAGAGAGCTGCCGGATTCAAAATACTTTTCAGGAGAGTACTTTGAAAGTCTGATGACTTCCTCCTGCCGGGCTCCCAGCACGTCCGTCTCGAATGTGGGGTAGTGGCCGTAGGTTTTGGCCAGATCCTTCGAGGGGTAGATGCTGACATCAAAGCTGGCTGGGGTGCCCTGTTCCGAAGAGCATCCCAAGAGGGATCCCGTCAAAAGCAGGACGGCCCCGTAATGCGTGCAGGCTTTCATGATGCTAACCCTTGAATCTCTCGAATTTCGGAGCGGCGGCAGACTTCTCGGAAACGGATTCCGGCGTTTCAGCGACAGGCTGCGGATTTGCCGGGGCCTTTTTGCCCAGAAGTCCGTCAAATTCCGAAAGACCGGGCTTCTTATGGGGCGGCACGCGATCCTTCATGAACTCGGACCAGTTGTTCTTCCCGAATCCCACTTCCCGGCCGATTTCAAAGTAAAGCTTCATCCTCTCCTGGAATTTCCGGGTGCCTCCCGGAGTCAGGGCGCATTTCAAAAG
>NZ_JBGVBR010000244.1:0-27352 GCF_045225735.1 Succinimonas sp.
TCAGTGCCGATGGTAGTGTAGCATTCGCTATGTGAGAGCAGGTCATCGTCAGGCATGTTTTTTAGGAAAAGGGAGCCTCAGGGTTCCCTTTTTCGTTTTCGGGGTTTTCTGATTTTGTTCTGGCTTATCCGTAAATTGCGGGAGCTGTGCCGTGGCAGCGGAAAAACTGTTTCCGGTCTTTAGAATTACATACCTTCCGGAGCAGTTCTGTTTTTTTTGCGGAAAGCGGCAGGGGACGGTTCTTTTAAAAAGCGTTTTCACGTGATACAATGGATAGCCGGGATTTATGAGGGAATGCATTCCAGGACAATTTTTAATCGTTACCAGTCCCCGTAGTTGTTTTTGTAAATCATTTGTTTAGTGACCATAAATTATGAAGAGTTTGATTCTTGTGACATCGCCACCAGCCTGTGGTAAGACATATGTATCTAAGGCAATTGCTAAAAAGTTAGATCATGTTGTATATCTTGATAAGGATACGCTCATTGTTCTTTCTAAACAGATTTTTGTGGTTGCTAATCAGGAATATAACCGCAGTTCAGATTTCTTTGAAGAGCATATCAGAGATTATGAGTATTATGCGGTGCTTGATTTAGCCTTTGAGGCTCTGGAATACGAGGATAACGTGCTTATCAACGCCCCGTTCACCCGGGAAGTAAGAAATCCGCAGTATATCGCAGATCTGAGAGCCAAGCTTGCAAAGATCGGAGCCCGTCTGGTTCTGGTGTGGGTGGATACCTCTCCGGAAACCTGCCACGAGCGCATGATAAAACGCAATTCCAGCCGGGATACCTGGAAGCTGGAGCACTGGGATGAGTATATCTCCCGCTGCAACTTCACCATGCCGGAAAACGTCGGCGATGTTTTTGTGTTCAAGAATAACAATGGTCAGGAGTTCGATGAATCTCTGGATCGCATTGCAGATTTTTTAAACTGAAAACATGGTTTTAAACAAAGATAAAGGAGTCATTGCGACTCCTTTTTTGTTTCCTGGCAAGCCGGGATCAGAGTGATGCGCGGGAGGCTCTGGTTACTCCGAAGAAACCGGAGCCTCATTCATCAGTTAAAGAAGGAATCCACCAGGATGCTGGCGTTTTCATAATAATTGAATTCTGCAGCGAACTTGCAGGATTCTACCGCTCCGAAAATACCGATAATCCCCAGAATTCCGCCAATAACGGTCATGAACAGGAAATGACGGGCCAGCCTGATCTCTGACAGCCGGTCAATAATAAGCAGCACCGGCAGCAGACTGAAGGGGAAGATGACATTAAGCTCATCGGAAGTCAGCAGTATGGGAGCAAAACCGGCAAATATCATGGTGGCCAGCAGAGCAAACACCGCAACTATGGAAATGTAGCCGGAGTCGCTGTCCGGTTTCTGTTTGGTAAGAAGCTGTCCCCGGACATCAATGATTGCCGCCCAGTTGCCCAGAACGCTCCAGAGCATGGTCAGGAGGCCCGCTATGCTAACGCCAACCAGCCATATTATCCGGAACATCTGCGCCAGGATTTCTGAAGCGCTTACCCAATTAAAGCCGGTTTCCAGTACCAGGTGATTTTGTCCCAGCATGGAACTGAATCTCAGCCAGTACAGCGCGGATTTAAGCACCGGATAAACGTGGGTTATGCCGTATCCCGGATAGCCTTCATGGAAGTCGTGGGTCAGATACATGCTGGTATTAGTTTGCGCGGCCTGAATTCCCAGGTAAACCAGAAAGCCGGCTGATGCTGTTCCGATAATGGTTCCCGGAATGCTGACGAAGAGAACTTTTCTGAACATCAGCGCTATGGACAGCAGGCACAGAATGACTCCCGAGTAGTGAAAGTGGAGGCACCAGCCAATGGCCAGAATATGCAGAAAGCTCCAGATGAAGCAGGAAAAAAAGCCCTGAGGCCGGTTTCGCAGCTTTACCAGAGTCAGCAGGTAGAGAGCAGCTCCGATTTCCATGTACGACGTGTAGGAAAAATGCGTGTTATACAGAAACCAGGGCGAAAGCAGATAGATGATTGCGGCCCAGGCCAGAGTAACCCGGGAGACAAAGCCCTTGAGAGCCCAGACAAGAAAACCCAGCGAACCAAGCCGGAGCATTATCAGCAGGAAGAGCGGCGAAAGGACGCTTTCATAAATTCTGAGGGGAGCTGATATTACCAGAGTCAGGAGATTGTTGCCGCTGAAGTCATCTGCATCCTGGAGATAGTGCACGGCAAAACCGTTTTTAAGAATCTCGGCGGCTTCGGCATTAATGTACTGGTTGTTTCCATAGATAGCCGCCAGCACCAGGTAGAGAAAGATTACGGTACCGGTGATTAATGTCAGTTGCAGACGGGACATCTCAGGTTCTCCTGTTCTTGTTAGATTGTCGGAATGCTGCCATGCCAGCATCCGCGCGGCATTGTCTCAGTCCCTGCGGTTCTGCCGGGCCCGGAACTGCTGCTCCGTTATTTAGATGTGTTTTGAAATCTTGAGCCCGGCTGCAGAGTTTTTGCAGCCCGGCTGGCGGTTTAAGTCAGCGGCGCGGTCATTTTTGCTGTCCGAAGCTGTCCTATTGTAAGATCATTAGCGTAAAATGTAGTCTTTTCTTTATTTCTGTTCGGAACATCTGAGGCACGAGTCTCACCTGAGGAACGGTTCAGAGTCTCCCGGAGCAGGATCCGAGGCCTCCGGGGGACAATTGCCGCTAACAGAGTTTATTTCCGAACATGCATTGTGTGTATAATGCTCTTTACGCAAGATCAATGCCTGCTGATGCCCATTTGCTCAGGAATCCATGCCAGGGATCCATGTTTAAGAGATCCGCGCATAGAAGGTATTTTTGCGTTATTCCGGCTCTGTGATCATATCACAGTTGCCTGTGACTGAATCAGACGGGGAAACAGATATGCCGATAAAAATTCCGGACGCTTTGCCTGCAGCGTCCATTCTTACTGCTGAGAATGTATTTGTCATGACGGAAACCCGGGCCGTGCATCAGGATATCCGGCCGCTTCATGTGCTGATTCTGAATCTGATGCCCAAGAAAATCGAAACTGAAACTCAGTTCATGAGGAAGCTTTCCAATTCTCCGCTGCAGGTGGCGGTGGATCTCCTGCGCATTGACAATCATATTTCTAAAAATACTCCCAAGGCGCATCTGGATACCTATTATCAGAATTTTGCCGCAGTCAGGGACAGATTCTATGACGGCATGATTGTTACCGGAGCGCCCTTGGAGCATGTGCCGTTTTCTGAAATCAGCTACTGGAATACCCTTACCGAGATTCTGGAATGGTCCCGGGAGCATGTAACCTGCACCAGCTTCCACTGCTGGGGCGTGCAGGCGGCGTTTAAGGTTTTCTACGGGCTGGAACCGCAGCTCAGGGAGGTCAAGCTGTCCGGGGTATTCCGGCATCATACGGCCAGAATTCCCGACCCTCTGATCCGCGGTTTTGATGACTTTTTCCTGGCGCCTCATTCCAGATACATGGACTTTAAAACCCGTTTTATCGAAGAAAACACCGATTTGGAGGTGCTGGCTGATTCCGATGTGACCGGAGTATATCTGGCGGTATCTCCGGACAGACGGCAGGTCTATGTCACCGGGCATCCGGAATATGATGCCAATACTCTGGACAATGAGTACCGCCGGGATATCAATGCCGGACTTAATCCCATGATTCCGGAAAATTACTACCCGAACAACGATCCCTCCAATGTCCCTCTCTGCACCTGGAGAAGCCACGGCTTTTTGTTGTTTTCAAACTGGCTTAACTACTATGTCTATCAGGCAACGCCCTTTGACCTGAATGCCAAAAGAGACTGAGGACTGCTGAAGAACAGAAAGGGACGGGGAACGACAAGTTGGACAGCAAGATAAAAGACGATATGGCAAAAACAGAAAGAAATGTCAGGGAAATCATTCTCCGTGAGATGGCGAAGCGCATTCTGGTCATAGACGGAGCCATGGGCACCATGGTGCAGAGCTTCGGTCTTACGGAACAGGATTTTCGGGGAGAGATTTTTAAGTCCAGTCCGGTGGATCTTCGGGGCTGCAACGATGTGCTGTGTCTGACCCGGCCCGATGTGATAAAGAGCATTCATACTGCCTACCTTGACGTCGGCGCCGACATTATCGAGACGGACAGCTTTAATGCCACTCCGGTTCCCCTGGCGGACTATCAGCTTTCAGATCGGGCCTATGAGATTAATCTGAGGGCTGCGGAAATTGCCGGCGAGGCCCGGGATGAGTTTAATGCCCGCACCCCGGAGAAGCCCCGTTTTGTGGCAGGAGTGCTGGGGCCCACCAACAGAACCTGTTCCATATCTCCGGATGTGAATGATCCCGGAGCCCGGAATATCACCTTTGACGAGCTGGCCGAGGGCTATGCGACAGCGGTTCGGGGCCTTATGGACGGCGGGGCGGATCTTATTATCATCGAAACGATTTTTGATACCCTGAATGCCAAGGCAGCGGTGTATGCGGCGGAGACAGTGTTTGCGGAAAAGAACCGTTCCCTTCCCATTATGATTTCGGGCACCATTACCGATGCCTCCGGAAGAACCCTGTCCGGACAGACCCCCGAAGCCTTCTATAACAGTCTGCGCCATGCCAAACCCCTGACCTTCGGCTTTAACTGTGCCCTGGGGCCGGCCGAGCTTACCGGCTATGTGAAGGATCTCAGCCGTTATGCGGAGACCTATGTGGCGGTGTATCCCAATGCGGGACTTCCCAATGCCTTCGGCGGCTATGATCTCACCCCGGAAGACATGGCGGCCGCCATAAGAATCTGGGCGGAAAGCGGACTTGTGAATGTAGTGGGAGGCTGCTGCGGCACCAATCCCGATCATATCAGGGCCATTGCCCGGGCTGTTTCCGGGCTTAAACCCCGGGCTCTTCCGGACAATATTGCTCCTGCCTGCCGTCTGGCCGGCCTGGAGCCTCTCACTATCGATGATAACTCCATGTTTATCCATGTGGGCGAACGCACCAATGTTACCGGCAGCGCCCGCTTCCGCCGCCTGATAAAATCCGGCACGTTCGAGGAGGCCGTGGACGTGGCTCGGCTTCAGGTGGAAAACGGAGCTCAGATTATTGATATCAATATGGATGAGGGCATGATTGACGCCGTGTCCTCCATGAGAACCTTTTTGAATCTGATTGCCGCTGAGCCGGCCATTGCCAGAGTGCCGGTAATGATCGATTCTTCCAAATGGGAGGTGGTGGAGGCCGGGCTGCGCTGCGTTCAGGGGAAGCCCGTGGTTAACTCCATTTCCATGAAGGAGGGCGTGGAAAAGTTTCTGGCTCATGCCCGGGAAATCCGCAGATTCGGGGCTGCTGCGGTAATTATGGCCTTTGATGAAAAGGGACAGGCGGATACCTACGACAGAAAGGTGGAGATCTGTACCCGGGCCTACAAGCTGCTTACGGAGGAGATCGGTTTTCCTCCGGAGGATATTATTTTTGATCCCAATATTTTTGCCGTGGCCACCGGCATCCCGGAGCATGACGGGTATGCTCTGGATTTTATCAATGCCGTCAAAACCATCAAAGAGACCCTGCCTTATGCCAAAATTTCCGGCGGTGTTTCCAATGTGTCGTTTTCCTTTCGGGGGAATGAGCCTCTGAGACAGGCCATTCATACCGTGTTTCTCTATCATGCCATCGCAAACGGCATGGACATGGGCATTGTGAATGCAGGACAGCTGGCGGTATACGATGATATTCCCGCAGAGCTCCGGGATCTGGTGGAGGCCGTGGTGCTTAACACCTCCTCTGACGCCACCGAACGTCTTCTGGCGGTAGCGGAAAAATACAAATCAGGCGGCAGTCTTAATAATCCCGGACATCAGGAGGAGGATCTTTCCTGGCGATCCGAACCCCCGGAGAAGAGGATAGAGTATTCCCTGATAAGCGGCATTGACAAGTATATTGAAGAGGATACCGAGGAACTCCGCAAGCTGCTGCCCCGGCCCATTGAGGTTATTGAAGGGCCTCTTATGAATGGCATGACCCGCGTTGGAGATCTCTTCGGAGCCGGCAAGATGTTTCTGCCCCAGGTGGTTAAATCCGCCCGGGTGATGAAAAAAGCCGTGGCATTTCTGGAGCCCTATATCCGGGAGGAGCAGAAATCAGCGCGTTCCAGCGGCAAAATCATTATGGCCACCGTCAAGGGCGATGTTCATGATATCGGCAAGAACATCGTATCCGTGGTGCTGCAGTGCAATAACTATGAAATCATTGATCTGGGCGTTATGGTACCCTGTCAGGACATCATTGATGCCGCGGTGCGGGAGCATGCTGACATTATCGGGCTTTCCGGGCTTATTACCCCGTCTCTGGACGAAATGGTGCGCGTGGTTCAGGAGCTGGAGCGGCGCGGACTTCATATCCCGGTAATGATCGGCGGGGCTACTACTTCAAAGGCTCATACGGCGGTTAAGCTGGAGAAGGAATATGCCGCTCCGGTGGTTTATGTGTCAAATGCCAGCCGGGCGGTTACCGTGGCGCAGTCCCTGCTGTCTCCGGATCTCCGGCCCGCATATATTAAAAAGCTCCGGGAGGAGTATGCCTTTGAAAGGCATCTTCACGAGCTTAAGTATGCCCGGATGGAGACCTTGTCCTTTGCCGAAGCGGAAAGCAGAGCTATTTGTCCGGATTTTACCCTATCGAAGCCGCCGCGCCCCAGTTTTACCGGCGTAAAAACTCTGGATCTCCGGCTTCAGGACATTCGGCCGCTGATCTTCTGGCAGGGCTTTTTCAATCTCTGGGAATACCGTAAGGACTATCGGGAGCTCCTCAGTCATCCTGAGACTAATCCCTCGGCGGTTAAGCTTTATGAAGAGGCTAATGCCCTTTTGGATGAGCTTGAGAACATGCCGGATTATCGGATTCAGGCGGTGTTCGGCCTGTTCCCGGCGGAGCGTTCCGGCAGAAATGCGGTTACGGTTCATACCGCTTCAGGGGATCGGGTGTTCAATTTCCTGAGATCTCAGATTGCCGGAAAGGGCGACCAGGCGAGAAATGGGTGTCTGGCGGATTATGTAGATACCGAAGATGATGCTCTGGGACTTCTGGCGGTGAATGCCGGATCCCCGCATCTTCTGGAAAAATACCGGGCGGAAAAAGATATTTACGGCAGTCTTTTGCTGCAGTCTCTCACTGACAGACTGGCGGAGGCCGGGGCTTCTTATCTTCACTACCTGATCCGCACGAAATACTGGGGGTATTCCGCTGAATCCTCGGATCCGGAAGAAATTTTTCAGGAAAAGGCTCCGGGCATTCGTCCGGCTCCGGGCTATCCCTCCTGTCCGGATCATCATGAAAAGCAGCTTTTCTGGGAGATTCTGCATCCGGATACCGCCATCGATCTCCGGCTTACCGAGAGCTTCATGACCATTCCGGTGAGCTCGGTAACGGCCTATGTTTTTGGGAACAGAGAAGCCGATTACATTACGGTCAGCGGCGTAGGTCAGGATCAGCTTGCAGATTACGCCCGCCGCACCGGCAGAAGCCTTCAGGATCTGGAAAGGGAGCTGGCCTCCTGTCTCGGATACATTCCGGAAGGACTCAGAAGCTCAGATTAGCCGAAGTCGCAAAGACCATGAAAAACGGCCCCGGGATGAGCGGGGCCGCTGTAAGCGGGAAATGATGAGGAGACCAGCGCGGTAAATCAGCAGCCGTCGGTAAAGACGCGGAACTGCACGCCGTTCAAATTGCCGTCAAACTTGGAGTAGTTAGGATCCTGAAAACACGGGGTGTTATAAAAAATGTAGCACTTGTTCTTATAGGTCCATTCGTCCTCGGACTGGAAAGCGTCAGGAATGGGCAGCCCCTTTTTGGTTACCAGAATCTGAGTGGCATCCTTATTCCATTCCTTGTATACGTAAATCCACGGGGTATCCGGCTCCGGTTTGTCCTCTTCCTTCAAACCGATGTTAAAATCCATGGCCCGAATGATCCCGTCCGGGGTGGCATCAGGAAAACCGCATCTCATTTTGATTTTTTCATTATCATTGCATATGGCGCCTTCGCCCTTGGGACAGAAATAGCCGTTTGGATTGGCGTGTCCCGAGACAGCAGCTTTGGCGTAAACCATATCAGCAGTGTAGCGCATGACACGGATCATGGATTTAAGGGTTTTGACGGTTTCAGAATACCTGCCTTCATCATGAGATTTGCTTTCGGCAGATGCCTCGGGCAGCAGAACCGAAAACGAGAACAGGGCGGCAGCTACAGTGATATTTTTTAAGGAAAAAATCTTTTTGCGTGAACCCATATTCAGCTATCCTCTGATCATGAAAACCGATTTCCGGCTGATGGCCGTGGTACGAAGAAAAATGACATCCCGTCATTAGAATTCTATTCACAGGGTGAACAGCGATCCACGTTTTCATGTCTGATTTATGACTGAGGTGCCGATTTTTTCCGGGGAAGTCCTGATTCAGGCAGGACAGCGGCAAGGCATAAAAACAGAAACCGCCGAAGGGTCGGCGGCTTCAGAAAAGCGGGAAGGAGCGGAATTACTGTTCGGGATTGGAATATTCAAAATCCCGGAGCAGGTCTTCATCAGTGACAATGTTGCAGTCATTCTCTCCTACCGGGAAGATGGCATATTCAATGCCGGAGGCATTAAGCTGCGGCAGCCAGGACTCCAGAAAGATTGCAAGTCCGATGGCCGTCGGCCGATATCCCTGGGCGATTTCATTATTTTCAGCATAGTTGAGGGCAAAGCGTTCATGGCTCCAGAGGGGCAGGACGCTGATGGTTTCGCCGTTGTCGCCGTCAGTTTCCAGGAAAAGAATGTCATCTTCGTCCTTTTTGAGGACAAAAACCTCGAGTCCCTTTTTGGCGCCTTGCAGGAAATTGTGATACCGGTACTCAGCATTGAGCTTCAGGGCGGCATTGTACTGGATGTCGTCTAATTTGAAAGACATAAGGAAATCCTCATTTAAATACTTGAATTCTGCTCCTGTCATTTTAAATATTTTTTCAGGAATTGTCCCGTATATGATCCGGTTTTATGGCAATCTCCGGCAATTTCCTCCGGGGAACCGGCCGCGATAATCATGCCGCCGCGATCTCCTCCCTCCGGCCCCATATCCACAATATAATCGGCGCTTTTAATCATATCCATGTTATGCTCGATAACCACTACGGTATTCCCCAGATCCCGGAGGCGGAACAGCACGGACAGCAGCATTTGGACATCATGAAAATGGAGACCGGTGGTGGGTTCGTCCAGAATGTAGAGAGTGGAGCCGGTCTGCGGCCGGGAAAGCTCCTTGGCCAGCTTGATCCTTTGCGCCTCGCCTCCTGAAAATGTGGTGGCGCTCTGTCCCAGGGTGATATACGAGAGACCGACATCCCGCAGGGTTTCCAGCTTCCTTTTGAGCACCGGATAGTTCTGAAAAAAGTCCAGGGCTTCCTCAGCGGTCATATTGAGGACATCGTTGATGTTTTTGCCCTTGTATTCGATATCCAGGGTTTCGGGGTTGTACCTTTTGCCCCGGCATTCCTCGCACTCCACATAAACATCGGGCAGGAAGTTCATTTCCACCTTGATAAGCCCGGCTCCCTGACAGGCTTCGCAGCGGCCGCCCCTGACATTGAAGGAGAAGCGTCCCGGCTGATACCCCCGGGCCCGGGCTTCCCGGGTGTCGGCAAAAATGCTTCTTATGGGAGAAAAGAGATCGATGTAGGTTGCCGGATTGGATCTGGGGGTGCGGCCGATGGGGGACTGATCGATGCTGATGACCTTGTCAAAATAATCAAGCCCGGAAATCATCGCATAGGGGGCGGGACGTGCCAGTACGGCTTTGTTAAGCACCTGTTCCGCCGCCGGGAAAAGCGTATCGTTTATCAGAGTGGATTTGCCGGATCCCGAAACCCCGGTTACGCAGGTGAAGAGTCCGGCGGGGATCTTCAGGGTGACATTTTTAAGGTTGTTGCCGGAAGCTCCCGAGAGCACGAGGAAATTCCGGCCGGGCTTTTTTCTGGCCGGCACGGAGATGGTTTTCCGGCCGGACAGGTACTGACCGGTAAGGGATTCCGGGGCTTTGATAATTTCCTGTACTGTTCCTTCTGCGATGACGCTGCCGCCGTGAATTCCCGCGCCGGGGCCCATGTCAATAATATGGTCGGCCCTTCTGATGGTGTTTTCGTCATGCTCTACCACGATTACGGAGTTCCCCAGATCCCGGAGATGGAAAAGGGATTCCAGAAGGCGGGAATTATCCCGTTCGTGAAGACCGATGCTGGGCTCGTCCAGCACGTACATAACTCCGGTAAGACCGGAACCGATTTGGCTGGCCAGCCGGATTCTCTGACTCTCGCCGCCGGAAAGAGTTTCGCTGGAACGGTTCAGGGTGAGGTAGTCCAGTCCTACATTTATCAGGAAGGTCAGCCGGTTTTTGATTTCCCGGAGAATCCGGGAGGCAATCTTCTGATTCTGCTCCGACATCTCCAGAGTATTAAAGAACTCCAGATTTTCCCGGATGGTCTGATTGCCCAGAGATGATATGGAAAACTCCTGTCCGCCGGAATCCCGGAGAAAGACATGACGGTATCCCTCCCGGAGGCGGGTGCCCTGACAGGAGGAGCAGGGGAGAGTGGTAAGGTATTTGGTGTAATCCTCCTTCTGCTTGTCAGAGGCCTCCTGATATTTTCTGGTGAAATTGGGAATTATACCCTCGAAGGGTGCCGTCTTGCGGAATTCCCCCTCGCCGAAGCTGAAGGCGATTTTTATTTCCTCTGTTCCGGTGCCGTAAAAAATACGATGCAGATCTTCCGGGGAAAGATCCCTGAGCGGGGTGTCCAGACTGAAGCCGAACTTTTCGGAAAGTCCTGTGATGAAGGCAAAATTGTAGCTTGAAGAGGGGCTCCAGTATTTTATGGCGCCCTCGTTAAGGGATTTCCCCTTGTCGAGAATAAAGCTTTCCGGAATAAAAACCTCCCGGACTCCCAGACCGTCGCATTCGGGACAGGCGCCATTGGGGTTGTTGAAGGAGAAGTTCCGGGGTTCGAGTTCCGTCAGGGTATAGTTGCATACCGGGCAGGCGTATTGCGCGGAAAAGTCCATATCGGGAAAGCTGTTATCCATGGATACGGCCCGGGCGCGGCCGTCGGCCATTTTAAGAGCCAGCTCCAGAGCATCGGCTGTGCGCTGCCTGATTTCGTCAGTGGCTTTTATCCGCATCCGGTCAATGATTACTTCAATGGTGTGTTTTTTGTGGAGATCCAGATCCGGGGGATCGGAAAGCTCGCAGTTTTCTCCGTCAATGCGGGCTCTGATATAGCCCTGCCGGGCCAGATCTCCCAGAAGCTGCCGGTATTCCCCTTTGCGGTTTCTCACTACCGGAGCCAGAATCATAATCTTGGATTCCGGAGGCAGGGCCATGATGGCCGCAGTCATCTGCTTCACCGTCTGGGCCTTGAGTTCGCAGCGGTGCTCCGGGCATCTGGCAATGCCGGTACGGGCATAAAGAAGGCGGAGATAATCATAAATTTCGGTGATGGTGCCCACGGTGGAGCGTGGGTTGTGCGAGGTGGCCTTCTGCTCAATGGAGATGGCCGGAGACAGCCCGGTGATGCTGTCCACGTCCGGTTTGTCCATGAGATCCAGAAACTGCCGGGCATATGCCGACAGCGATTCCACGTATTTCCGCTGACCTTCGGCGTAGAGAGTGTCGAAGGCCAGAGATGATTTGCCGGAGCCGGAAAGGCCGGTAATGACGCAGAATCTGTTTTTGGGGATTTTGACGCTGATATTGCGGAGGTTGTGGGTGCGGGCTCCGGTTACGACTATTTCCGCCGTCATGAGAAACTCCTTGAAGGCTGCCCTGAGGGGCGTTTATGGAAAAAACGGAGCCTGAGCTCCGTTTTTGAAAATAGCTTTGCTGCCTCAAAGCGCTGAATTAAAACGGCAGATCATCGTCCTTGAAGGGGCGGTTTTCACCGTCATCAGAGAGATCCGGTTCGCTGGCGGGCGCGCCGGTGTTTTCCGGGATCTGGAAGTTATGAGGATTTGGCATGGGTTCATGGGGAGCGGCGGTTTTTTCCGGCAGATCCTGCGGCTGGGGATTCAGCGGCACCGCCCCTGCCGGAGGAGCGTTCCTGAAGCTTCCCTGGGGAGCGTTGTTTGCCGGGGCATTAAAACCGCCGCGCTGCTGATAGGAAGGATTGCTGCGGTAATTTCCCTGCGGGGGCTGCTGCTGAAAGCCGCCGTTATTAGGAGCCTGAGAACCGTATGCCGGCTGCTGCTGATAGGCAGGAGCCTGCTGATAGCCGCCCTGAGGGTAGGCATTTTGATTCTGATTCTGGAAGCCGCCCTGCTGCGGATAACCCTGGGCCGGATAAGGGGCTCCGTTTCCGGCCGGCTTCTGAGAGAGCAGATGAAGCTCGGTAACATGAATTTCAGTGGTGTATCTTTTTATCCCCTGCTGGTCGTCATAGGATCTGGTCTTGATCTTTCCTTCCACGTAAATCTGGCTGCCCTTTCTCATGTAGTCCCGGGCGATTTCAGCAGTGCGGCCCCAGAATACCAGACGATGCCACTCGGTTTGCTCCTGCAGATTGCCGTTCTGATCCCGGTAGCTCTCATTGGTGGCCAGGCCCACAGTGGCAATGCTGGTTGATCCGTTGGCCAGAACTCTGAAATCCGGCTCTGCTGCGGTGTTTCCCAGCAGAATGACTTTGTTTACTCCGCGTACCATAAATATTTCTCCTTAAACATCCTGCTGACGGCATTTGCGTGCGGAAAACCGTCAGCCGCTATCTTAATGGTCTGCCCAAGGGCAGAACCTTGTGCTTTTCTTGCCGCGTATTATAACTAATTTTATGAAAAATAAAAAGTATTCTTTAGCAGTAAAACTTTTTTTGATAAAACTCCGGCCGAAAACGCGGGGTTAATTCTTATGGTTTTGCCCGAAAAATTCAAGATTTTCATCCGGTTTGCATGGAAAAACGTATTCCCAGTCATTTTTTTGCGGGAAAAACGGAGACGGTTTCATCCCTGTCTGCCGGCGGAGATGCCGCAAAATCATAAAATCGTAAAGGCAGATCTAAAAATATGACTTTATCTTTAGTAACATGCTTTCAGTCGTGCTAAAGTTCTGTAGCTTGAACTGAGAGATATGGGTTATTTTATGGCAAAGAAAAATCTGCCCAATGTGGCCGTAGCCCTGAGAGCTGACGGAGTGTGGTTTCTTTCCCTGAACCGCGACAAAAGCAAAACGGATTTCAAGGCCTGCAATTCCACTCAGGACTGGATAGTTGCGATAAAGGATCTTTTTGGGAAAAACGGCGTGCATGCCAAGGATCGGGTTTGCGCGATTCTGGACGTTTCCCTGACCAGTTCCATACAGCTGCCGCAAAATGAGGCTCTGACTGACGAGGAGCTTCACGGCATTGCCATGTACAAGGATCTGGAGGGAGCCGTGGCCGGCAAGATTACCGACTACACGTGGGATTATTATCAGGCCTTTACCGGCAAAACCTCCCGTCCGATGCTGAATTTTGTGCTGGTGGAGAAACGTCTGATTGCTCTCATTGCCGATGTGATTAACAGCATTGCCATTCTGGATTCCATTTCCATAAGCACGCTGGCCATGGCCGATTTCATTTCCTATTATCAGTACGAGAGCGTTAAGAAAAAGGATTCCACCATTCCCCTGAAATACGTGGAACAGCTGGCGCTGCTTCTTTATCTTGAAAAGGGCCGGGATTTAACGGTATACGGCGTGTATAACGGCGAGCTCTGCTATACCAGAGTGATGCGCAATTACCGGGGACTGGACGGGAATGTTCTCATGGGAAGCGAAGCGGGACTTCTGGAACAGCTCGACATGGATCTGCTCCGGCTGTGCGATGATTTCTTTACCGCCCGGCTGGGTCTTCCGCCGGTAACCAGAATGATAATTCTCATGGATACGGATCAGGTGGAAAGCATTGCTCAGGCTCTGTCGGAAAACCGGAGGTACGTAGAGGTTGTTCCCAGCTCGCGGCATCTTTTTAAAAATGCCAAGCCATCGTTTTCCGTATGCGATAACAAACCGGTGTGCGAGCTTTGTGATGTCGGAGTGCAGTATCTTCCCCTTTACGGGGCTCTTAAGGGAGGCAGTCTGAAAAGTGCGCAGGAATAGACTTGATTTATACCGTCCGGAGTTCCGTCCCAAGAAGGTAATGCTCAGTCTTGAGCATATGTTTATTGTGTGGATCTGCGTGGCTGCGGTCATGGCCCTGATGATCATGAATGCCAGGGACGAGAACGTCAGGGTGAAGCAGCAGGATCAGGAGATGAATGATCAGCTGAGCGAAACTCAGGGACAGCTGGCTGAGGTGCAGGCCCGGGTGGCGGTGCAGCAGCTGGACAAGGTTTTGCAGAAAGAGGTTCAGGATCTGAAGGTGCTGGTAGACAGCAAAAAGAAAATGTATGAGCTCATTAACTCCAATGACAAGCTGAAAAGCCGCGGCTATGCCGGTTTTATGCGCGGTCTTGCGGAGGTAAGCTCCTCTGATGTCAGTGTAACCTCCTTCAGTCTGTCCGGACTTAATGCCAACATTTCCGGAGTGGCTGCCAAATCCGAGTCCGTGCCGCAGCTGGTTTCGCGTTTCGGATCCAATGAGAATCTGCAGGATATCACCTTCGGGGCTCTCAAGGTCGAGACAGACAAGGAAACCGGCGCTTTGCGCTTCAGTCTTTCCGATACGAAGGAAGATGATTCCGCTGATGACGAGAAGGGCAGAAAAGGGAGCAGGGGAGAGTCTTAAAAATGAGCTACAGAGATTTGCAGAAAAAGATTGGCTCCCTCTCCATGCGGGAACGGGTGATGGTTTGCCTGGTAGGGGTGGCTCTTTTTGCTTTTCCGGGGTATCTGTCCTTTGTTGACAGGTACAAAACAGACACCAAAAGAACCCAGGACAGCATGAATGCCCGGCAGTCCGAGCTGGCGGAGGCTCAGGAGGATCTGGCAAAATGGCAGGGCATGCTCACCCAAAACCCCAATGACGTTCTCCGCGCTGAAAAGGAAGAGTACCGGAAAACTCTGACGGAGCTTGATGCAAGCCTTGACAAAGAGACCATGAATCTTATCAGCGCCTCCCAGATGTCAGGAATTCTCTCGGGAGTACTGGCCGGAAATTCCGCGGTGCGGGTAACCAATGTGTCCTCGCTGCCGCCCCGGCTTCTTTTCCACAAGGATGACGTGAAGCTGTATCAGCACGGCGTGGTGGTTACCCTTAACGGCAGATATATGGATATCATGCATTATCTGGAGGGGCTGGAGGGCATGAAGACCAGCTTTTTCTGGAAATCCTTCAGCTACAGGGTTACCGGATATCCGGAGGCTGAAGCGGTTTTGGAAATCTATACTCTCAGCATTAATAAGGACTTTATTCGTGGTTAAATTAGCATTTGCGCTGGCGGCTTTCCTGGTTTTCCTGACCGGAAGCGCCGAAGCCGGAGCTCTCCGGGATCCCACAGCTCCCCTGTTCGGGGCTGTGAAGTCCGCAGCGCAGAATTCAGACAAGGGCAGTCTTCGGCTGCAGGCTGTCATGCGCGGATACGGCCGGGATCGCGCAGTTATCAACGGACAGACCTGTTACGTAGGGCGCAAGTGCCTGGGATATGTCCTGATATCATTAACAAAAAGAAGCGCTATCATGGTAGCGCCGCAGGGGGATGAAAGAATTGTGTTATCCCTTTACACCTCCGGAAAACGTGAGACTAAAAATGAAGATAAGTAAATTATCAGTGCTGGCGCTGGCTGTGGCGCTGACTATTACATCGGGCTGTACCTATCGTCATCCGGCTCCTGCCGAGGTTCAGACGGAGCTCCAGAAGGCTTATCAGGCATCCGGAAAGCTGGCAGTGCCGGAAGAGGTGCTGAATGAGCTTAATCCGGATCTGCCGGTTCAGAGCGAGTCCCCTGTCGAGGATTCCCGGAGAATCAGCGTAGCGGCTAACGAGGTGCCGGCGGCCGAGTTTTTTGCCCGGCTTATGGACAATTCCGGAGCGTCGGTGGTGGTGCATCCTGATGTTTCCGGATCCATTACCGTAAATCTTGACAATGTTACCGTGGATCAGGTGTTTGATGCGGTGTACAGAATGTACGGCTACCGGGCAGAGAAACAGGGCAAGATCTATTATGTCTATCCGGCCGGTGTTCATACCGAGACCATTCCGGTGGATTACATGCTGCTGACCCGGGAGTCCACCACAAGCGTTTCCATCAGCAATAACTCGCTTAAAGACGGGGATTCGAGCTCTGATTCCTCCGATTCCTCTTCTTCGTCTTCTTCCAGCAGTGATTCCGGTGACAGCTCTTCCGACGGCAGCGGCGTTACTCTGAGCACCAGTTCCAAGAGCGATTTCTGGACTGAGCTGGAAAAGACCTTAAGCAAGATTCTGGGCACCGGCGAGGGCCGGATGGTCAGCGTGAATCCTCAGGCAGCCACCGTAACCGTCCGGGGCATGCCGTCAGAGATTCAGAACGTCCGGGATTATCTTAACCAGACGAAGAACGCCCTCAGAAGGCAGGTGGTTATTGAGGCCAAGATTCTTGAGGTGTATCTTAACGAGAATTATGCCCAGGGCATTGACTGGAGCGTGATTCTGGGAAATCCCAATGCCTTGCACGGGAAGAACATGTCGAATTACGCCGCCAATACCAGTCATATTGAGGGCAGCGTGTTTTCCCTGTTAGGCGGCGGCTTTAAGTTCAGCATGTCCGATAAGAGATATGCCCTGCTGATTAATCTCCTGCAGACTCAGGGCGATGTTACCACCCTGTCCAGTCCCCGCATCACCGCGCTTAACAATCAGCGCTCCGTGATGAAGATCGGCAAGGATTCCTACTATCTTACCGATATCAGCACCGATTCCAGCACCACCACCTCTGACAATAACATTGTGTCCTCCTCCTTTGACTTCTCGCCGTTTTTCAGCGGCGTGTCTCTGGACGTGCTGCCGCAGATCAGCGAAGACGGCCGGATTCTCATGCATGTCCATCCGGCGGTGATTATGGTGCAGGATGATAACAAGACAATTGATCTGGGAGCCGGTAAGCACATGGAGCTCCCGCTGGCCACATCGGATGTCCGGGAGACTGACACCGTGGTGGAGGCGCAGTCCGGAGACGTGATTCTTATCGGCGGTCTTATGAGGCATGAGAAGGGCAGCGAGGTTTCCAAGGTGCCGGTTCTGGGCGATATCCCGGTAGTGGGAGAGCTCTTTAAGAATCGTTCCATCTACGACCACAAGACCGAGCTCGTCATTCTGCTGCGTCCGGTGGTAGTGGGCGGCGATACCTGGCGTCAGGAAATCAGAAGAAGCTCGGATCTTCTGGAAAAATGGTATCCCGAAGATGCTGATGAAAAGCGCCGGGGCTTCGTGATGCAGGGCACTGACTGATCATATGTATGAGAAGTTTTTTGGTCTGGAGCAGAAGCCTTTCGGACTGACCCCCAATACCAGTCTTTATTTCGGACTTCCCCCTCATGAGGAGGCGGTTCAGGTTCTTGAGGAGGCGCTCCGGGAGGGGGAGGGTTTTATCAAAATCACGGGAGAGGTGGGCACCGGCAAGACCATGGTGCTCCGGCTTTTTCTCTCCCGGCTCACTGACGATTTTGAGCTGGTATACATTCCCAATCCGGTGCTGAGTCCGGACGAATTCAAGATATCCATAGCCCGGGAGCTGGACATTGATACGGCTAACTGCACCACTCTTTCTCTTAATGACGACATAAACAGAAAGCTTCTGGAAATCCATGCCGCAGGAAGGAGAACCGTTCTGGTTATTGATGAGGTGCAGTCCATATCCGAAGACACTCTTGAAGCTATCCGTCTTCTGGGAAATCTGGAGACGGAGCATGATAAGATCATTCAGATAGTTCTTTTCGGGCAGCCCGAGCTGGATGAAATGCTGGATAAGCAGAATTTAAGGCAGCTCCGGCAGAGAATTGCCTTTTCCTATAATCTGCGGCCCCTGACGGCAGATGAAACGGAGGCGTATCTGAATTACCGCATGCAGAAATCCGGGTATTCCGGAAAAGCGGTATTCGGCCGCCGTCCCGCCCGGGATATTTTCAGATACAGCGGAGGGATCCCCCGTCTTATCAATGTCATAGCCAATAAGAGTCTGATGCTGGCTTACGGGTACGGAGTGCACGGGGTATCCTGCAGCATGGTGCGAGAGGCGGCTCTTGACACCGTGTCGGTAAAGAAGAAAAAAAGGCCGGGCCTGCCGCTTTATATCGGCCTTGCGGCATTTTTGCTGCTGGCCGCTCTGGGCGGACTGTTTTTTGCCAGCGGAGTGTTTGAATGAGTGTTATAAATAAGGCCCTTTCCGAACTGGATAAAAGAGAGAAGGGGAACGGTGCTCAGTACGGAAAGTATGTGCCGCCGGAAAGAAAATCCTCGCTGACCCCGGCTCTGGCCGGAGCCGGCATTATGGCGGCATTGGCTGTCGTGGCTATCGGCTGCTACTGGTATTTTTCATCAGGAAAGAGCCCGGCGGCTCCGGCTGCAGCGCCGGTGACGGAAACCATTTCGGCGGAACCGGCTCCGGCAGGCAGAGGGACTAAGTCTCCGGAACCGGAAAAATCCGCTGAGACTGCTGCCGCAGGTGCGGCCGCAGCTTCCCCCGCAGATCACGAGGCTTCCGGAGATACCGCTGACAGTATCGAGCTTAAGCTCATGGCTGAGGGAGCAATGAATCAGGAAACCTCCGGTGAGACCGTGCTGTCTCCGGACAGCGAGACTGCTTCCGGGAACGCTGTTTCTGATGAGCCGCCCCGGAACAAGCCGGCTTCCCGGGAGCAGGCCGGAAAGAACAGCAGCGGAAAGAACGAGACCGGAAAGAAGAATGCAGCCCCGCCCGCAGCTCCGGCTCCGGAAAAGAAAACTCAGAGAGCCCGCGAGAGTTCAGCGGAAAGAGCAGCTGAAACCGTGCAGATTTCTGACATTGCCGCTCCTGAAATCATTATTGATGACAATGCTCCGGAGAACTTTGTCATCGTGGAGGAGGCCCGGGCTCCGGCTCGCAAGTCCTCGACCATGCGGGTAAAGCAGAAAAACCTGTCCCCTAAAGAGGAAGCCGATCTCCTCAGAAAAGAGGCGCAGAATTCCCTGCTGCGAGGCGACAGCGACGGAGCCATCCGCTCCTATGAGGTGCTTTTGAAAAAGAATCCCGGAGATGCCAGAGCCCGGGAGAAGCTGGCCAGTCTTTATTACGGAAAAGGCCGTTCTCTGGATGCCATAAAGACTCTGGATCGGGGCATTCTTATGGATCCGGCTCATTACGACTACCGGCTTTATCTCGCGCGCATTTATTCATCCCAGGGTCAGGATGCTCAGGCTATAAAGGTGCTTCGGCAGGCTAATCCGCCGGCCCGCGGGAATATGGACTATTACGCCACTCTGGCCGGACTGGCCCGGAAAAACAATGACCATGCCGGAGCGGCATGGGCCTATGAGAAGCTTGCCCAGGCTGAAAAGAAGGACGGCAAATGGTATCTGGGGCTTGCTATTTCCCTGGAGGAGCTGGGGCGGCCCGGAGACGCTCTTAATGCCTATCGCAAGGCTGCCGCTCTCTATCTTAGCGCGCAGTCCCGGAGCTTTGCGGAGCAGAGAATCGGAGTGCTGGGAGGTAATAAATGACAGAAAATGCAAAACCGCAGCAGAAGCGTCTTAGAATAGGCGACGTGCTGGTGCAGTCCGGCGTTATCACCGAGGATGACGTTACCAAGGCCCTGGCCTACTCCCGGGCCCACAGCATGAAGCTGGGCCAGGCGGTGGTGGCCATGAAGCTGGCTTCCGAGAGCGATATCTGCAAGGCTCTGGGGCAGCAGCTTCGGATGACGGTGTTTGACGATCTGTCCAAGATTAACATTGATTCCAGCACGGTGCAGCTTTTGCCGGAGGCCATGGCCCGTACCCTGCATGCTCTGGCAATTTCCCGCAATACCAATCCGATTTCGGGCAGCGATGTCATTACGGTGGCCCTTTCAGATCCTCTGGATTATCCGGCCCGCGACAAGATCATGGATCGTCTTAATCAGTATGACGTTGATTTTGTCATCTCTCCCGAAGCAGAGGTGGTTCGCTGCATTTCCATGTTTTACCGGAATACGGAGGCCATTGCCAAGTTTGCGGATCAGCTGCAGACTCAGGTAGCCAAGAATCCCTTTGAAATTAATACCATCGAAACCCTGGGAGAGGAGGGCGGCTCTGATGCCGCGGTGGTTAATCTGCTGCGCTCCGTGTTTGAGGATGCCATTAATTCCGGGGCCTCGGATATTCATATCGAGCCGGATGCCAACGTTCTCCGCATCAGACAGAGAATCGACGGCAGCCTCCGGGAGCAGGTGCTGAACAATGTGGAAATCGCTCCGGCCATTTCCCTGCGTCTCAAGCTGATGTCCGGCTTGGATATTTCCGAAAAACGTCTCCCGCAGGACGGACGTTTTCCGGTGGTGATTTCCGGAAAGAACATTGACGTGCGTCTTTCCACGCTGCCCACTCAGTACGGCGAGTCTATGGTAATGCGTCTTCTGAACCAGTCAAACGGCCTTCTGTCCCTGGACAAGACCGGCATGCCGGTGGAGATTCTGAACCGCTTCCGCATCCAGCTGCACCGGCCCCACGGGATGGTGCTGGTAACCGGCCCTACCGGTTCTGGCAAAACCACCACGCTTTACGGTTCCTTAAATGAGCTTAACGATCCTTCGGTAAAGATTATTACCGCCGAGGATCCGGTGGAATACCGCCTCCCCCGCATCACTCAGGTGCAGGTTAACGAAAAGATTCATCTGGACTTCAATACCGTGCTGCGTTCCTGTCTCCGTCAGGATCCGGATGTAATTCTGGTGGGCGAGATGCGCGACCAGGAAACCTGCGAAATCGGCCTCCGGGGTGCCATGACCGGACATCTGGTGCTGTCGACCCTGCATACCAATGATGCTATTTCCAGCACCCTGCGTCTTATGGACATGGGAGCTCCGGGCTATCTGGTAGCCGGTTCCCTCCGGGCGGTGCTGGCCCAGAGACTGGTGCGGCGCATCTGTCCCAAATGCAGCGCGGAGTGTCCGCCTGATGATGTGCAGATGAACTTTATTCAGGATGCTCTGGGGATTCCGGTGGAGGAGCAGAAGCTTTCTCACTTCCGCATGGGCAATCAGGGCCGGGGCTGTCAGTACTGCAATTTCACGGGCTACAAGGGCCGGGTGGGCGTCTTTGAGCTTCTGGTGCTGGATCAGAACATGATGGATGCTTTAAGGCGCAACGATAACGAGGGCTTTGCCATTGCCGCCCGGGAATCGGAAAACTATAAGCCTCTGGCCATGATGGCTTATGAGTTTGCCCAGCAGGGGCTCACTTCCATCGAAGAGGTTATGAAGCTTGCGGAGATCAATAAATAATGCCGGTGTACAGTTATAAGGCCAAGGATTCCGGAGGCGGATACAAAACAGGCCGGGTGGAAGCGCCCACGGAGGCAGATGCCATCGATGAGATTTCCCGCATGGGACTTCTGCCGGTGTCCCTTGAGCAGGGATCCGGCATGCCGGGACTCTCTTTCAATCTGGATTTCAAGGAGCTTCTGCATGGCCGGGTGGGCCTGCCGGAGCTGGTGATGCTGTGCCGGCAGATGTATTCCCTGTCCAAGGCCGGCGTGCCCATTATCAGAGCCATTGGCGGCCTGGCCGATTCCACGGATCATTACGGTCTTAAAAAATCCCTCTCCGCTTTGAACCGGGATCTTATCGGGGGGCGTTCCCTGACCCAGGCCATGGGAGATCAGCCGAAGATTTACAATTCGCTTTTTGTCTCCATGATAAACGTGGGGGAGAACACCGGCCGGCTGGAGGATGTGTTTTTTCAGCTGGCGGAATACTTTACTCTGGAGCAGGAAACCCGGAAAAGAATCACCAGCGCTATGCGTTACCCCTTCATGGTTATTATTTTTATCGGCGTAGCCATTGCCATTCTTAACATTTGGGTTATTCCGGTCTTCAGCACCATGTTCGGCAAATTCGGGGTGGAGCTCCCGCTTACCACCAGAATTCTTATCGGCACCTCGGCGTTTTTTGTGAGCTACTGGCCTTATATGCTGGGCTTTATTGTGGCGCTGCCCTTTCTGATCCGCCGGGCTCTTAAAATCAAGAAGGTGCGTTATCACTGGGATCGCCTGAAGCTGAAAATACCGGTAATCGGATCCATTCTCCGCCGGGCGCTTCTGGGGCGTTTCTGCCGCAGCTTTTCGTTAATGCTCAGGGCCGGCGTGCAGCTTAATATGGCTCTGACTCTGGTGGCCAGTGCCATCGACAACCGGTTTCTGGAGGATCGGGTAAACGCCATGCGCCGGGAAATCGAGCACGGCAATTCTCTGGCTACCGTGGCGATGCAGAGCAATATGTTCACGCCCCTGGTGCTGCAGATGTTTGCTGTGGGTGATGAAACCGGCCGGGTGGACGAGCTTCTGCTGGAGGCTGCTCTCCATTATGAGAGAGAGGTTGACTATGAGCTTAAGGCGCTTACTTCCAAGATTGAGCCCCTTTTGCTGGTTTTTGTGGCTCTTTTGGTAGGCGTTCTGGCGCTGGGTATCTTTACCCCCATGTGGGATATGTACGGCGCCATGCAGGGTAAGTAAGCATGAATCAGGAGGAACGCGGCAACGAGAAGCTTTTACGGCTCTGGCAGTCTCTGCTTTGGTGCACCGTGGTGATGCTGGTGATGTATCTCTTTGTCCGCAATTTTATTCTGCCGCAGTCTGACCGGACTCTGGAAACCTCCATGAATACCATGGCCCATAATTTCGGAGAACGGCTGGCGGTGATACACAATTTGTGGCTTCACGACAACCGCCGCAGAAATCTCAAGGTTCCCTCCTGGGTGAATCTTTATGCCGGGGCTGACGAGAGCAAGCTGGGCTTCAGTCCCGGCCGGGTGATTTTTGTGATGAGTCCTCAGGGCTGGCCCATGGATGTCCGCGGCATTCCCGGTAACGGTCAGGATCCCTGCCGGCTTATCTGGCTGAGTCTTCTGGGGCGGGATGAATCGCTTTTTATTACAAATGTAAGAGTTGTGGCAGAGCCTGCCAAAAATGAGTGTGTGTTCACTACAAGCGTGTCCGGATTCGTTTATAATTATTCTGATGGTTCTGTAAACGGTTTCTTAGCTGAATAGCTTCAAAGGGAATGTATATGATTAGACGGCGAACCAAGGGTTTCACATTAATTGAACTGATTATTGTAATAGTAATTCTCGGCATTCTGGCAGCCACGGCGCTGCCCCGCTTTCTCGATGTGACAGAGGAGGCCAAGAAGGCCAGCGTTGAGGGGCTGGCGGGTAATTTTGCCACCGGAATTCTTCTGGTGCGCGCTCAGTGGGAAGCCAAGGGCCGGCAGAAGGTAAACAGTATCAACAGCACGCTGTATGATGGCACCCGTTTTTACCTGACCACTCCTACCAATACCAAGATCGAAGACGGCACCATGAGTCCGGGCTACCCTATTATGGCCACCACCGCCGGAGCCACCAAGCCGTCTACTATTACCGATGAGAGCGCCAGCGGCTTTGCCGTGCCCAACAATCTGGACAACTGCATTAATATCTGGGAAAAAATGCTCCAGAATCCCCCCAGAATCACCGGCGATATCAACGCTCTTAACAAAAAGGATATTGATTACAAGTATTTTGTAACCTACAGCACCGGAGCCGTTGACGGTTCCACCGTATCCGGCTACGGCATCTGCCGCTATTATCTGGTGCTTTCTCTGGAAAAGGGCGACACCGGCTCCTACAGGGTTCCGGATGCTGACAACCATGATCGCTACATGAGCTTCAGCTACATTCCCGCCCTCGGGCTGGTACAGCCTCATATAAACAGCAGCGCTGACTAGAGGCGCCTATGAGTCGGGGGTACGGCTTTACTCTGGTGGAATTGGTGACCGTGCTGGTTCTTATCGGGATTCTGGCAGTGACTGCGACCGCAAAGCTGACCACGTCAAATGGTCAGGAGTATGTGGCCTGCCGTGAAGCTGTAACCCGTCTGGCATCAGTGCAGTCTATAAACATGAATCAGGGTTCTGCCCCTGATTTGCGTTTTTTTATCAGGAAAGACGGTATTTTCGGGTACTGCATGGGCCTGGACTGCGCCAATGATAATACCAAATGGCACGGCGTCGGCGGCGGCAATCGCGTCAAGGGCAGCACTGACGGCTATATCGGTTTTGACTATCTGGGAAGAGTGCATACTGACAATACCACTTTGGGCATAAAGCCAGAAGGCTATTATCAGTTTGAGTTCCGGCCGGATCAGGGCTCTGGCGGCTGTCAGGTGCGGGTCTATCCGGAGGGAGGGATTACATGGAAGTAACCCGGGGCTTCACACTGGTGGAACTGGTAATCGGCATTGTGGTTATGGGCATTGCCATAGCCGGTATTACCAGCGTGCTTTTCACCTTCGCGGTTTCCTCGGCCAATCCTGTTTTTGAAGTAAAGTCCTCTCTTTTGGCCGACCGGATTTTCCGGGAAATCTCCGCTCAGGAATACGACCATAATTCCGACCATCACGGCGGCGTGTGCCGCTGCGGGGAGCAGGTTTCCTCGGGCACGGAGAGGCTCTGCGCCATCGGTTCCTGCACGGCGGAGGAATCCTACGGCCCCGATACCGCCGAAGAACGGGGCGCTCTCTATGCCTCGGCCTTCAGCGATGTGGATGACTTCGATACCACCAGATTCTGCGCTAAAAAAAACAGCAGCATTGTGTGCCGGGAATATCTGAATCCGGATTACTGCAACGGCCTTAATTCCTGCAGCGGAGTGCCGGCTGATTTTTTTCTGGGAAAGAACTATGCCGAATGGAAGGCGGCAGTGCAGCAGGATCTGCCTGATGCCGGATATGCCGATTACTACGTAACCATCAGAGTTACTCCCGTTACTGTCGGCGGCATGACCTTTAAGGAAATCCGGGCCACCGTCCTGGATCCCCGGGGCGGCGTTTACCGGCTGTCAGCCTTGAGGGGGAACTACTGAGATGCGCAGATATTCGGGATTCACTCTGATAGAAATTGTCGTTGTCATGGTGATCATGGGCATTACCGTGGTCAGCGTAGCCGGCTTTGTTTCTCAGGGAGCCCTTCTGATGGCCGAGGCCTCGGCCAGAGTTACGCTGGCTCAGTTCACCCGCAATATCACCGAGAGAATTTCCCGGGAGATGGCCGGGAGCATTCCCTATCAGACGGCGGTTTCCCGGGATGAAAACGGGAACGGCGTTCTGAGCTTTCGGGAACCTCTGTATGTTTTACGGGTTTACCGCGTTACCGAGGAGAGCAGCCCCGAATCAAAGAAATATGCCTATGTTTACCCCTCCAGCGGCACGGACTTTGCCTGCAACCGCATTGCCTCCTCCGGGCAGGATCGGGTGAGCCTTCTGGGGGTTATCAGAAGCAACGGCAATCTGGCTGAAAAAAAACTGTTTTCAGGGGACTGCGCCGTATCCGGCAACCTTATTCGGCTGGATGTGACCGGACTTGATACGGATCTGGGACTGGATCGGGTCTACCTCATGAATGACTGGAGCCGGGTTTCCTACACCATCAGCACGGACGGCTATCTGTTTTATCACCGGGGCTCTAGCGTCACTGTTATCAACGCGGATGGCCGGAACAAGGTTAAGAAGATGTTTTTTGAAGCTCCGGACGGTTCCGGTCAGCAGACTGCTTCGCATCTTAACAGCGTGTTCATGGCGCTTTTCACGGAGACCGATACTGAGACCATGAGCGTGGAACAGCTTCTGGAGGCGGAAAATGTGCTTTAGAACTTTAGCGGGAGCCCGGGGCTCTCTGCTGATGACAGCTGTTTTTGTGCTGGTGGTGTTTTCCGGCATTGCCGCCGTGCTGGCCCAGATTCTGATTCAGGATCGCCAGGTGCAGCTGAACGCCGTGCTGGGCAGTCAGGCCCGGCTTATGGCCGAGAGCGGTCTGGAATACGGCATGTCCTCGCTTTTTCCTCTGAACCGCGAGAGCTCCTATGCGGAAAGTCCCAGCGCCAGCCGCGTGTGGCAGGCTATCAAAAACGACATCAAGACCTCCGGACATGCAACCTATGACTTTATTGCCAGCGAAAGCGGAGTTTTTGGGAACTGCAGCAGAGAGGCCACAGGATCAAATACCTATTTCTGCAAGGAGCTTTATTCTCAGTGCTGGCTTTCCCGGCTGACCGTGGAGGCCGTGGATCTGGCATTTCTCAGCGACGGATCAAGTCCGGTTTCCCTGGATTCCCGCATTGAATATACCATAGTCTCCGAAGCCTCCTGCGAGATCCCCGTACTGGATGACGACAATAACAGCTCCGCTGATTCCTATGTCATTACCAGAAAGGCCGAGATCACCGCGGCGGATTTAAGATATTCCGGAAGCTCCATTTCCAACTGATCCTGCTGAGTTCCCAATTTCGGAATCGCATTACCTCCCCTGTTTTTGCGTTCGTTTTCCCTCCTGGAGCGGGCGGCGCCTCGGGGCTGCCCGTGAAGGCAAACAATTAAAATCGCCGTTTTTCTATGCTATAATCCGCTCCTGTCATAAGAGGGCGGATTCTGTGTTCAGGATCCCGATAATAAATTCCGGAATTTGCATATGTTTAAAAAACTCAGAGGCCTTTTTGCTAATGACCTCTCCATAGATCTGGGCACTGCTAATACACTTATATACGTTAAATCAAAAGGCATCGTTCTCAATGAACCCTCCGTTGTTGCCGTTACCGACGGCAGAGGCGGGGGACTTTCATCCGTGGCAGTGGGAAAAGTGGCAAAACAGATGCTGGGCAAGGCTCCGGAACATATCAAGGTGGTTCGTCCCATGCGGGACGGCGTGATCACCGACTGCAAATACACCCAGAAGATGCTGGAGGAGTTTATGCGCGCCATCCAGCATAAAACCAACAGATTCCTGGGGATTATCAAGGGAGCTCCCCGGGTGCTGGTCTGCGTGCCCTACGGTTCCACTCAGGTGGAAAGAGCAGCCATTAAAGCAGCAGTGAAGCGTTCCGGCGCTAATGAGGTGTTTCTTATTACCGAGCCTATGGCCGCAGCGGTGGGAGCTGAGCTTCCGGTTACCGAAGCCCGGGGTTCCATGGTAATTGACATCGGCGGCGGCACCACCGAAGTGGCCATTATCTCATTAGGTGGCGTTGTGTATGCCGCCTCGGTGCGAACCGGCGGCGATAAGTTTGATGAGGCCATTATTTCTTACATTAAGGATAAACACCGGGTGGAAATCGGCGAGGTTACTGCGGAAAACATCAAAATTCAGATCGGCTGCGCCAGCGAAAACGACGAGGATGAAAAGCTCTCCATGGAGGTTCGCGGTCAGAGCATT
>NZ_JBGVBR010000245.1:0-15985 GCF_045225735.1 Succinimonas sp.
ATGCGGGATTTTCCGCAAAAGCCCCGGGGAGATATGGCAAATGTCTCACAAAGTCCGGGGGATTTCTGCCGTATTTTTAATGCCGGCCCCGGATCCCGGCAGCCAAAGCGCATTTCCTGGATTTTTATTGCCGCAAATGGGAGAAAAGCCACGGACTTTTCCCGGCGTAATATGCTTAAATTTACACCGGCTTCATGTATGAATCATGCGGTAATCGGCAGCGGAAGGACGATTCCTCTGCGGACTTAACGGTAAATGCCGGGATATCTGTTTAAAATTGACAGACGCCTGACCGTGAAGAGAGGCGCCGGAACATAGGAAGCTGAGCAAGGTATTCTGAAGAAGGGCTGTTTATGAGTTCGATAAAAACCAAAATAACCGCCATGACCGTCTGTGTCGTGGTGACGGCAATGGTCATTGCCGCAGTTTTGGGGGTGACGGCCATCCGGGATATCGGCAACCACGATGCGGAACAGACCCTGCTCCTCCTGTGCGAAACCGGGCAGAAAGACCTGAATTCCTTTTTTCAGAATGCGGAACAGTCGGTAAAGGCCATCGGGGCCTATGCGGAATCAGATCTTGCGGCGCGTTCCTTCCCGCAGTTTGATCTCCCGGGAACAGATGATGAGAAGCTCCGGGCTCATACGGATCGGGTTCGGGATGTCTTTAAGAAGCTGGCGTATAACACCCATGGAGTTCTGACCTATTACTATCGCATTGATCCCGGGTTTTCCCGGAATGTCCCGGGCTTCTGGTACGTCAATACCGGAGACGGCGGATTTCAGGAGCATGAGGTTACGGATATAACCGGCTATGACACCAGTGACACCTCGCAGCTGGTCTGGTTCACGGTGCCCAAGGCCACCGGAAAGGGCGTCTGGCTGCCGCCCTACATTACCGAGAATCTTAACGCCCGGGTGCTTTCCTATAATGTCCCCATCTATCATGACGGACATTTTGTCGGGGTCATCGGCATTGAAATCGACTACTCCGCCATGGCCGAGGTGGTAAATCACATCACTCTCTATGATAACGGCTACGCCTTTCTGAATGACAGTGAGGGAAATATCGTCTATCACCCGCAGGTGGACGTTATGACCATGGAAACCCAGCCCAGGGTGCCGGACGGACTTCTCAGCAATGACAAGTTCATTCGCTATTCCTTTAACGGCGCGGAAAAGCAGGCGGTCTGGCTTAAGCTGGTTAATGGGATGCGCCTTAATGTTTCAGTTCCCGTTAATGAGATCAATGCGGTCTGGAACAAATGGATACTGGAAATCACCGTTGCCTTTGCATTGCTTCTGGTTATCTTCATCGAGCTGGTCAGGGCCTTCACCGGGCGCATAACAAGCCCGCTCCAGAAGCTGACCAGCGCGGCAAAGCAGATCGGCAAAGGCAACTACGATACCGAGCTCAGCTATGAAGGGAATGACGAAGTCGGCGTTCTCACCGCTTCCTTTAAAACTCTCATCAGCGATTTGAAGGAATATATCAGAAATCTCAGGGAAATGGCCTACATTGATGCTCTCACCGGGGTGGGAAACCGCATGGCTCTGAGACGCGACTACGATTCCTACCGGGAGCGCGAGGTCACCGTATTTATGGTGGATCTGAATGACTTCAAGCTGATAAACGACACCTACGGTCATGAGACGGGGGATCGGGTTCTTCATGAAGTCGGGAAATTGCTTAAAAAAGCCTTCGGAAAGGAACACTGCTATCGCTACGGCGGGGACGAATTCCTGATTATCGCGCCGGATCTTTCCCCTGAGGAGATCAAAGAGAAAGAGGAATTCCTGAAAAAGAACGAACCCGTCATCAGCAAAGACGGCAAGGGCAGCGATAACGGCAATGACAGCCAGGATCCCGCCAAAGCAAGCTTTTCCGTTGGCTATGTCCGCGCCAGACTGACTGATGCCGCTGCTCTGAGACATCTTATCTGCCTGGCGGATGAAAAGATGTACGACTCCAAGCGGAACAGGAATCATACTCTCGCAGCCGGCCGGAACGCCGTCGGAAGCGTCCCGGATCCGGAGATGCGCTCCTCCGAATATACGGTTCAGGAGCTCAGGGCGTATCTGAAGGCAATATCTCAGAAGCATGCCCTGGCGCGGGTGGTGGATCCCATCGAGCGCCGCATTATTGAACTCGGGGACGATGGCAGCGTCAATATGGCCGAAAGCTGCTATGGCATCTGGGATTCAAAGCAGAAATGCCTTAACTGTTCCAGCGCCCTGGCCTGCCGCACCGGATGCCCGCAGCATAAGGCCGAGCATTTCAAAGACCGGGATTACTTTGTGGAATCACAGCCCGTGAAGCTGAAGCTCTCAAACGGCAGCGTCTGCAATGCGGTGGTGGAGCTGGTAAACACCGAGAAGGAGAGCGCCGCCAGCAGAAAGTCCCTTAATAACAGAGAAGCAGAAAACGAGGGCTCCAGAGCCGCAGATTATCTTGCCCGGCATGACAGTTTAACCAGCGTCCTCAATGCCGACGCCTTTTATGAGCTGGCCCGGGGGCTTCTGAAAAAGATCCCGGCGCAGTCATGGGTAATGATAACCTCAAATATCATGAATTTCAGACTGATAAACACCCTGTTCGGCGAGCAGAAGGGGAATGAGGTTTTGGCCAAAACGGCGTCCCTGCTGAAGGATCTGGCGGAATCTGCGGGGGGCCTGTGCGGCAGGATCGGTTCCGATCAGTTTGCCGTGCTCATTCCGGAGAGCGTCTATAAGGAGGAAAGGCTGACCGCCATAGTCCGGGAGCTTAAGGATGCCTACGACAGCGGGATTTACCGGTTCTGCATTCATTTCGGCGTTTACGAGATCACGGATACGGCCGTTCCGGTGTCCGTCATGTGCGGGCGGGCGAATTCGGCCCTCCGCTTGATCCGAGAGGATCTCACCCGTACCGTGGCCTTATTTGATGATGCCATTCTTGAGAAGATCGTTATGGAGCAAACGGTGCTGGGAAGCTTTGAAGAAGCTCTCAAAACCGGACAGATCCGCATGTATCTCCAGCCCCTGGTCAGGAAGGACGGCAGCGTCATCGGAGCGGAGGCTCTGGCCAGATGGAAGCGGCCGGACGGTTCCCTGCTCCTCCCGGGCGACTTTATTGAAACCCTGGAGACTGCCGGTCTTATTCATAAGCTTGACCGCTATATGTGGGAGCAGGCCGTGAAGCAGCTCAGTCAGTGGGAATTAACGGAAAAGAGCGATCTCTTTATCTCCGTCAATGTTTCCGCCAAGGACTTTTACAGCATTGACGTGCCCCGGGAGCTTGCCGGACTTATCACCAAATACGATGCGGACAGCAGCAAGCTCCGGCTGGAGATCACGGAAACCGCGCTTCTGGGCGAGCCGGATGCCTGCGACAGCATTGTGGCGGAGCTCAGGCAGCGGGGCTTCCTGGTGGAGATAGACGATTTCGGGAAGGACAATTCCACGCTGAACCTTCTGAAGGACATTAAGGCTGACGTCCTGAAAATCGACATGAGCTTCCTGGCGGAAATCGGGGATAACGAACGCAACCGGATTATCCTGAAGTCCGTAATCGGCATGGCCGATGCTCTGGGCATGGACGTGATTACCGAAGGGGTGGAAACGGAGGACGAGCTCCGCATTCTGGCGGAAATGGGCTGCAATCATTTCCAGGGCTATCTCTTCAGCCGTCCGGTTCCGGTGGACGAGTTTGAGAAGAAATTTTCAGCAGCCGAACAGAATGCCGGCTGAAGCCTCCGGGCAGGTAAAATCGAAAATCTCCGGGGATCTGAGGCCTGCTTGCCGGGATGTCTTTAATCCTGTCCTTCAGAGCAGCTCTTCGCAGCGGGCCCGATCTTTTCCCGAGGCGCGGCGGCTTCCGGGAGCGCAGTACTTTTCAAGACCCTTCTTCCAGCCCTTCATATAGTTCTGCTTTTCCTCCGGGGAGAGGGCGCTCAGGAGAGCGGACTCGTATTCCTTGAACATGGCAGAGCTCTGTCCCTCGTGTCCGTCCATATAGCCTATTTGGTACCAGTTAAGACCGGGGGTTTCCTGGCTGTTTCCGGCATTGAGGCAGGCGCAGCAGATTCCGGTAAGGATCACGATGGCGGTCAGGGGGATGATTCTGGAGATGTTCAGGATTACCAGGCTGCTGCCTTTCTTTTTGCTGTTCATGTTAGTTTTCATGCGGTGTCGCTTTTCTGTTGCTGGGCTGTTTGAGATGATTTCTTTATGTGAACTGCATCACACCGTGATAACGATCGCATTTTCGAAAGGTTACAAAAAAAGCGGGCTTTTCATGGGGGATTAATCCCTCTGCTTTTCAGGAGCTTAAGAGAGACTCCCGCCGGCGCCTGGAGAATGCAAAAGATGCCCGGAAGGCGCCGACGGGAAGGAATGGCAGAAGGGCATAAAGGATGAACGGACGCCCCGGAAGGATTTCCGGGGTTTAAAGAGGGCGGAGGGGGTAAGAGGGGCAGGGGATAAGAGGGTCAGTTCATCAGAAAACCGATGGGAATATTGTTGAACATGCTTCCCATGGCGCCGGTCTGGTTACTGTTTTCGGAAATCAGAAGGTCGCAGTCGTTCATGAACATCTGCAGGAGAAAGCAGATCTGGTCATCGGACAGCAGCGTGGTGCTGATATACATCTCAAAGCGGAATTTGCCGTCCTTGATGGCGGAGGTTACGCTGTATTCGGAATTGATTTTCAGTACCAGCTTGGAAAGGTGGCGGAGCCGGAGATCATTGTCCTCCGGGTCGCTTTCGGAAAGCTCAAAAATATTGGCATAGATCAGGAATTCATCCCGGGAGAGGGGGCGGAAGACAATTTCGAGATCGTTGTCCAGAAGCACGGAATGCTCCTGAGAAGCATTGGTGATGCTGAATTCATCATCGCTGTAAGACCATTTGGCCGTATCGTAGATATTGCGGATGGAGTTTAGGGCGGTCATTTATTTCTCCTCTGACTACTGAAAGACATGGAACCGCCGGCAGACACGGAACCGAAAATCCGGCGGTTTTCCCCGGCATGATCGCAAAAAGACCGCAGCCTGAGCTGCGATCTTCTGATTTTTGCGAGTCCCGGAAATCAGACGGTAAGAATCTTTCTGAGAGCGTCGGTATCGCTGCGGCTTATTTCCTGAACGGTTTCCCTGGCCTTGCTGCTGAGTTCCCTGAGAGAATCATTAACCTCCTTGAGACCCTCGATGGCAGCGCGGAGAGAGGCTTCATTGGCTTCCTTTTCCTTCACTTCGGCGCGCACAATGGAATCATTGTATTCGCTGTAAGACCTGGTGATATTGGCAGTGGCTGAAGCCAGCTGGTTGACGGCATCGGCCTTCAGCTGACGGCCCTGGTTCAGAGCAGTGATGTTTCCTCCATGCGCCTTGGCGGCCTTGTAGGCAAAACTGGCATCGAGGAGCTCATGCTTGGCCTGCTTGTAGTCTGCGTTCTCGCTCTTGAATTTGGTGATTTCGGCATTCTTGGCATCATACTGACCTTTCAGATCGGTGAATTCTTTATCACACTTATCGAAAGCCTTAGCCTTGTCCTGGAAATCCTTAAGCTGCTCGGCAGTAGGCTCCTTAACCTTGCTGAGATTTTCCCCGGCCTTTTCCATTTGCAGCTTGGCCTGATCCCGGGCCTTTTCAGCCACGGAGACCTTGTCGCCGAGATCCTTGAGATCCTTGTTCATGTTGCCCAGCTCGCCGGTTTTTTCCAGATTGTCTACCTTCGCCTGAGCGGCATTGAACTTTTCAGCGGCCGGGCCCTGAACCTTCTGGGCTTCCACCTGAGCGCTGAGATTCTTCACGCTGGAATACATGCTGAAAGCGCCGGAGGCAATCTGAACGGCGCCGCCCACAATGCCCATAATGAGAGAGGTGGTGGCCCCATCGCGCATTTTATCTGCGGCGGCCATGGCCTCGTCGTGAACATTCTGATACTGCTGGCGGATGATTTCCTTGTTCATCTGGCGATCCTTGGAAGCCATTTCGTTAATCATGGCCAGAAGCTTGCCGGTGGCGGAAACGAAATCATTGAGAGCCTCATACTGGGTGGCGGCATCGGTGAATTTGCCGGGGGCAACATTAGCGGATTCCTTTTCTCCGTCCTTGCCGGCAGCGGGAACCTCGGTATTGGAATCGGTCTTGCCGGGGCCGCCGGTCTTCTCGGTATCTTCGGTGTCGCTGACAGCAGCAAAGGAAACGGGGTTGAAATCAGAGTTGTAACCGGAAATTGGCATGTTCATGATAATATCCTCTTTTGTTGATTTTTTCTGAATCTCATTCCGAAGACCCGGCTGATTTCAGGCATCAGGTGTCAGGTCTTTCGTGCTTGCTACACTGAAAACGCAGGAACTCCGGAGAGGTTACAAAAAAGCGGAAAAAAATTCGTAAACGGCGGAGAAGTCAGTTTTTGCGCACATATACTGACAACATATTTGCATTTTCAAATATAATGCAATGATAATATCAGCCTGAGCGCGGCTCAGGATAATTTGATTCATGCTGTGCATCAGATCCGCCTTTTTTCCCGGAAATGCGAAGCGGATCGAAAAAGAAGGCGGGAGCTTTCAGAGATCAGGCAGCGGTTAAGTCAGAGAAACGTTAGTAAAAGCAGTATGTTAAGATTCATGCGCGGAAGAGGCGCTCTTTGCGGGGCTGTATTTGCGATGCTCCTTGCGGCATCCGGCGCTCAGGCCTTTTCCTCCCAGTACAGTCATTATTCCGAGGATGAGGATCTGGCTCAGGTGCTGTCCGATTTTGCCAGAACCCAGAATCTGCATGCCCGTATTTCGCCGGTGATTCAGGGAAAGCTCAGCGGCAGCTTTGACAATGTGCGTCCCGAGGCTTTTCTGGAAACCCTGAGCCGGGCCTTCGGCGTTAAATACTATATTCAGGGCGATATCATTACCTTCTATCATGACAGCGAATGGGTGCGTTCCATGTACAAGCCGTCGGCGGTTTCCTGCGAAGCCCTGCTGACCTTTCTCAGGAACTCCCATGCCATCGCCGATTCGCTCCCGGTTACCCTGGATCCCCACGGCATGCTGGTAATGCAGGGGCCGGAATCCTATATTCAGAATATTATTTCCCTGGCCCAGAGCTTTGATCAGGGGCAGGAGCATGATCTGGTGATGCAGGTGTTCCGGCTGAAGCATGCCCGGGTTTCCGACACCTCAATTTCCACCTCCGCCAAGAACATTCTGGTACCCGGAGTGGCCACTCTTTTGCAGCGCATGGTAAGCGGCGCCGGGGGGAGCGGCATCTCCGTCTCCTCAAGAAGCCAGGTGATGACCGGGCTCCGGGGTACTGGGCTTTCCGCCACCGCGGGGGGCAAGGCCCCGCAGGCCCCCGCCGGGGGCGGCGAAGCCGCGCCTCAGGGGAAGGAGGGGCAGGAAAGCTCCTTCACTCCCAGCATTATTGCGGATGACCGCCTTAATGCCATTCTTGTTTATGACTACAAATTCCGCATTCCCTTTTACGAGCAGGTTATCAAAGAGCTGGATGTGCCGGTGCGCATGGTGGAGCTTCATGCCGCCATTGTGGATATCGACACCGATGCCTTTGAGGAGCTGGGCGTTGACTGGAGGGGCAGCGTGACCTCGGGGAACTGGGGCATTAACGCCGGCAAGGGCTCCTACAAAAATGACCTGGGCACCTACGAAGGCGGGGTGTTTTCCACCGTATTCAACACCAGCCACAGCAGCTTTATGATGCAGGTCAAGGCGCTGGAAACAGACGGCCGCGCCAAGACTCTGGGGCGGCCCTCGGTGCTGACCATGGAGAACGCCGAAGCCACTCTGGAAAACACCACCACCAACTATGTGCCGGTGAGCGGCAACGAGTCCTCGGATCTCTTTACGGTCACGGCGGGCACTATGCTGCAGGTAACCCCGCATATTGTGGACGGCGCTCCGGGAGAGGAACCGGTGATCCAGATGATCATCTCTCTCAAGACCAATCAGAACAATTCCGGCGAGGATATTACCAATGCGGGCACTACCGCCTATATTCCGTCGGTGAAGGAGACCGTTATCAACACTCAGGCCATGGTGCGTCAGGGGCAGAGCCTGCTTATCGGCGGGTACTACATTGAGAGCGTCACCGGCAAGGATTCCGGGGTGCCCGTGCTTAAGGACATTCCGCTTCTGGGCCGGCTCTTCAGCACTGAGAGCAGCAGAGTGCAGAAGAGAGAGCGCATTCTCCTCATCACGCCGCGGATTGTCACCGCCCAGGATCTGAGCCGCCTGCCCGACAAGGCCAATGACTTTGACAAGCTGCCGGGACAGACTGATTATCTGGACAAGGAGGATCGGATCACGGTGCCGGCTCGAAATGACAGCTCTGCGGGCTGCGCCTCCTCCCGTTCCCTTGATGCCGGAAAGTCCGAAAAACCTGCCGGCTCGCTGCCTGAAGAGGTTCTGTGATGGAAAATGAAGACATGACAGAGCATCTCGGCCAGAATCCGGGGCCCGGCCGGACGGTGGAATTCCGTTTTGCGGCCGGGCCGAACAACGGCGCGGCGCTCAGGCTGGAGCCCGGGGAATACTTTATCGGCAATACGCCGGATTCCGAGGTGGTGTTCGCCCTGGATCGGCCGGAAAGCATCGAATTTGTGCTGGGCACCGGGGAATCCGGCGAGGTTTACGCACGTTCCCGTTCGGGATCCGTCTATATCTACCATGAGGACGGTTCCCGGAAGGAGGAGCTTTCCTCCGAGAACACCCCGGTTCCCGAGGGCGCCCGCATCGGTCTGGACTTTGAATCCCTGGTGTGGATGAGGAACTGGTCGGGAGCCGGGAGCCGCTTCCGGCTGATTTCCGAGGATGAAATCGCCGCGCTTTCCGAGAAGGCCCGGGGCGTCGCGGAAAAGACCGCCGGAGGGGCAGATGAAGCGGCCCCGGATCCCGCTGATCCCGAGTCCGCCGCCGCAGAAGCCGCTCCGGAAGCTGCCGCCCCGGAGAATCCCGAGGGCGCTCCGTCCGGTGCTGCCAGGGCCGCGGAGGCTGCCGGGGATGATAAAACCCCGTCCCCGAAAAAGCCCTTAAGCCGGAAGAAGCAGATCCTGGGCGTTACCCTGGGCCTTGCGATCCTGTTAACGCTTCTTCTTTTGCAGAATTTCGGCCACCTCCGGGAGTTTCTGGCCAGCGCTGCCGCCGAGCACAAGCCCATGACCATCAGGGAGTATGTGGATACCTATCCCGAGGGGGCGCTGTTTCTGGAGGAGAAGAACAATTCCTACCTCATCAAGGCTGCCTTCCGGACAGAAGAGCAAAGGCAGCGGTTTCTGGAAGGTCTCCCCGGGCCGGACAAGCCCCTGGAGCTCCGGGTGCGGCTCATTGACGAAATTCTGGATAATCTCAGGAACAGCTTTGACGCCTACGGCATCAGGGTGAATCCGGTGCCGGGGAACGGGCGGGAGATTGCCCTGCACGGCTATATCCGGGATCAGTATATCGAAGCCGACGTCATGCAGAAGGTGAAGAAGGATCTTCCTTACCTCTACGAATTTCTGGTGCCGAAATTCAGCCACAGATCCGATATCGAGGAGGAGATCAGCGCGCTCACCAAAGAGGCGAATCTGGAGGCCGAATACTACTACGGCCGGGGCTATGTGGTCTATAACGGCATGTTTTCCATGGATGATCTTCTGAAGATCAAGTACATCGCGGAAGCCGTTTCCAAAAACGCGGGCGGCCCGGTGTGGTTCCGCCGCTATCAGGATCTCTCCCAGGACGAGGTGGCTTATCTGGAGAGCACCGGATCCGCCCCGAAAAAGGAGATCCGCGAGGTCAGCGGAGCTCCGGCTGAAAAGATCACAGCCGGCCCGGTGCACCCGCCCGGGGTTCCCGCCGGCGCGGGCCGGGGCGGCAGCCAGACCAGGGACGTTAAGCTCCCCGGCGCCAGGACGGAGTTTTCCGCAAAGGATGTGCAGTCAGTTAATATTTCCGGAAAGCTGCCCTTCTTCAGAACCAGGGACGGCGCGGTTATCATGCAGGGGGCCCGGCTCCCCGACGGCGCGGTGGTGAAGGAGATCAGAAACGACAGCATTGTGCTGGAAAAGAACCGGAAGACGGTTACTGTCAGTCTGCGCTGACGGGAGTTTTCAGAAAACGGGCCGGTTTCCCGGAAGCCGGATCTTTTTGCTTTTCCGAGATCAATTTTTAAAAAAAATTGTAACCTTTCGGCGCCTGAAACGTTTAGAATTATGAGTAAGGCTTGTTTATGTTGGAGAGCTTTATGGAAATCGATATTTATTCAGCTGTGGATGAGGGCAATATCTATCTTATCAAGCAGTATGACGAGGATTTGTTTCAGATAGAGATGAAACTCAAAAAGAAGCTGGATTCAGGTGTTTCAGTCGAGGAGTTTGATTCCTGCAGGGCTTTGCTGGAAGCAGCGGAGACCGCCCGCAGGATAGTATCCTCAGTTCAGGATGGAGATTATTAAAATGAGTATAGGTGCTTTTGATCCTTCTGCTTCCACCGGCAGCATGACCTCTGTTGTCGACACCGGCATTCAGAATCTTGAAGATCGCGCCAAAAACATCAAGGACGAGATCGAGAAGATCCAGCAGCCCGGACTGACTCAGGAAGAGCAGACCTCTATCATGCTCAAGACTCAGTTTAAGCTGGGGCAGTACAATGCTATCGTGGAACTTACTTCCAATATCACCAAGAACGTTTCCGATACTGCGAAGTCCATTTCCCAGAAGGCAAGTTAGCAGTTAAGCGCGGGTTAAAAATGCTTGAACAGACATATTTAGAAAAGGATGAGCTTCAGAAGCTTGTGGATATCGCTTTTGCCGGCTGCTCCAAGGGACGCGTTCCCGAGGCCAGAACGGTGTTCGCCAAGATTCTGGAGGCTGTCCCCGGTTACATCCCGGCCAAGGTAGGCCTGGCCTTTACTCACGTAGTGGTGGATGATTTCCCTCCCGCCGATGAGATGCTGACGGATCTTCTGGGCGAGGATCCTGACAACGACGATGCCCGCGGCTTTCTGGTGCTGTCAAAGTTCCTGCAGAAGGACGGCGACGCAGTGGATGCGCTTATGGGAGAGTTCCGGGATCATGATTCCGCAGGATACCGGCTGGCTTCTTCGCTTAATGATGTAACCAGGTAGTTCATGCTTTTCAGTCGTATTCGGAAAACAGGAAAGATGATACTGTTCGCAGGGGCAGTATCTCTTTTGCTTTCAGGCTGCCGGGAAAGTCTTTATACCGGACTCAGCGAGGCTGACGCCAACGAAATGGTTTTTTTGCTGCTGAACCGCGGCATTGATGCCAAGAAGGTGTCTCAGGGCAAGACGGGCTTTGCGGTGACCGTGGAGGAAGAGCATTTTGTGCGTTCTCTGGAGATCATCAAGGAGCATTCCCTCCCCCGGGAGAAGTTTCAGAGTCTGGGGACGGTGTTTTCAGGCTCCGGCATGATTTCTTCCCAGCTGGAGGAGCAGTCCCGGCTGGCCTTCGCCATTTCCCAGGAGCTTTCCGGCACCTTCAGCAGAATTGACGGCGTGCTGGATGCCCGGGTTCACGTGGTGCTGATGCATAACGAGCAGGGCACCGGTCTTACTACCCCGCCCTCGGCTTCGGTGTTTATCCGGCATATGGCTGATTCTCCGGTGGTGGATATGGTAAGCGGCATCCGGGAAACCGCGGCCAAGGCGGTGCCGGGACTGACCATTTCCAATGTGTCGGTGGTGCTGGAGCCCTTCAAGGAGAACATTATCATCGCTCCGGTCAGATCCGGAAGATCCAATGACGAGAAGGTGTTTCTCACGGCGGCGGGAGCAGGAGGCGGAGCTCTTCTGGCTTCGGGAATCTTTTTTCTCATGTCCTTCCTGAAAAAGAAAAAGGCTGCGAAGCAGGGCGAGGGCCAGGACGGCAAGGAGCCTCCGGCCGGCTCGTAGGCTTTTTATCAGGGCCCCGGTTTTGCCGGGGTTCTTCAGTAATGGAGTGGCGCTTTTGCTATGAATCGGGAAGAGGCTTTGAATCTGGTGCGGGATCGCCGGTTTTTTCAGGATCTGGCCGCCCTTAACGTTGTCCGCTACAGCGAAAGCGATATCTTCGGTTCCTATCGGAAGCTTTTTCCGGAGGGGCTGCCGCATGAGGAGAAGCTCTTCATCACCCGGCTTCGCTATCAGCCCGGAGATTTTCTGGTTCTCAAGGGCGAACATGACAGCTTTGTTCTCCTCTCCCCGGAAACCCTGAAAAATCTCTGCTTTCAGACCGGGGCATGCATTATGGGCTTCTATATCCGGGAACTCATGACCTCCGATGATCTTTTCCGCTACCGCAGCCTCATGGGAGACAGCCTGTTCAATTATGTCTATTATTTTGCCTGCTATGCTCCCTATGCCGAGGATCTGGGCATCCGGGGCCGGCTTTCCGTTATAAGGCCGGAGGAGGCGGAGACCGCCATGCTTATGAGCGGCTATTATGCGCTTATCCGGACGCTGGATGCCGGTTCCCAGCCGGAGATAGCGGATCTTCTGGAAAAGAAGCTGTCCTTTGCCACCCGGGACAGCGTGTTTGAGTTTTTCCGGGTAAAGCCCCCTTTAAAGGAGGTGAAGACCGCCCGGGCGCAGGCCCTGATGAAGCGCCTTCTGTCCCGCATGGCGCCTTCTCCGGGGGCAGCTTCCGGTATTTAGCCGATTTTTTGGACGCTGCCGCAGGAAACCCGGCGGCGATGTGTTATCTTAGAGGCTGATAACTGAACAAAAGAGAAGGGCTTCGGATTTTTCTCCGGGGCCGTGAACATCATAAAGGCAGGAGCCTGTGAGCAGAATTTTTTGTATAACCGAGGAGAAGGTTGCCGTGGCCGAGGGCGTCCGGATTATCCGCCGCGACGACATGCAGACTCTCCACGATGCCAACGAAATCATCGTGAAATCCCGGGAGATTGCCGACGGAATCCGGCAGAAGGCCGAGGAGGACTACCAGCGCCGCTATCAGGAGGGCTTTGAAAAGGGCCAGACCGAGGGCAAGGGGGAGTATACCGAAAAGATCATGGATCTCATCATGTCCCAGGTGGATTCCCTGGCCGAGCTGGAAAACGACATGGCCCAGGTGGTGATCGATTCCGTGACCAAGATTATCGGGGAGCTGCCCGACAACGAGCAGATTGTCCGGGTGGTGCGGAAGGCCATCAATACCGTCAGAGGCATGAAGCGGGTTACCATCAGAGTGGCTCCCGATGATGAAAACGCCGTGCGTCAGGATCTGGGGATGCTTCTGGTGTCACCGGACGGCCGCACCGGCTACATCGATCTGGTGGGAGACGCCAGCATGAAGCACGGGGACTGCATTCTGGAGACCCCCATGGGAATTATTAATGCCGGTCTGGAGTTTCAGCTGGGGATCCTGAAAAAATCCATCCAGAGCCGGGTGCAGCAGAACAGCGCAGGATAGCAAATGGCCCTGGATTATATCGGGCAGATGCTCCACAATGCGGTAGCGGAAGCCAATACAATTGAAGTCCGGGGACGGGTGGATCAGGTGGTGGGCACCATCATCCACGCCTCCGTGCCCGAAGTAAAGGTAGGCGAGCTCTGCATTCTCCAGAATCCCGGTTCCGACTGGAATCTCAAGGCGGAGGTGGTGGGCTTTTCCAAAAACATCGCTCTTCTCACCCCCCTGGGCAATATCGAGGGCATTTCCTATCACACCGAGGTTATTCCCACGGGGCATGTGCTTTCGGTGCCGGTGGGGCCGGAGCTTCTGGGCCGGGTGGTTAACGGCGTGGGAGAGATCATCGACAGCGGGCCTCCCATTCATCCCCAGAAATTCTACCCGGTCTATGCCGATCCGCCTTCCCCCATGAAACGGCAGCTTATCACCCGTCCGGTGAGCCTGGGCCTCCGGGTGCTGGACGGCATCATCACCTGCGGCCAGGGACAGCGTCTCGGCATCTTCGCGGCGGCGGGCGGCGGCAAGTCCACTCTGTTATCCTCCATTATCAAGGGCACCTCCGCGGACATTTCCGTGCTGGCTCTTATCGGAGAACGCGGCCGCGAGGTCCGGGAATTCATTGAACGGGATCTGGGCCCGGAGGGTCTGGCCCGCACGGTGCTGGTGGTATCCACCTCCGACCGCTCCTCCATGGAGCGTCTCAAGGCCGCCTATACCGCCACCGCCATTGCCGAGTATTTCCGGGATCAGGGCCGCAACGTGCTCCTTATGATGGACTCCGTAACCCGTTTCGGGAGAGCGCAGCGCGAAATCGGTCTGGCCGCCGGCGAGCCTCCCACCAGAAGAGGCTTTCCGCCATCGGTGTTTTCCACCCTGCCCAAGCTTATGGAACGGGCCGGAAACTCCGACAAGGGCTCCATCACCGCCCTTTACACCGTGCTGGTGGAGGGCGATGACATGACAGAGCCCATTGCGGACGAAACCCGTTCCATTTTGGACGGCCATATTATTCTTTCCCGGAAGCTCGCGGCGCAGAATCACTACCCGGCCATTGACGTGCTGGCCAGCGTGTCCCGCGTGATGAACAGCATTGTGACCAAGGAGCATAAGAATGCGGCGCAGCGGCTCCGGCAGATCCTGGCCAAGTATCATGAAATGGAGCTCCTCATTCAGCTGGGCGAATACCACAAGGGGGCGGATCCCGAGGCGGATTTTGCCATTGCCCATATTGACAAGGTTAATGCCTTTCTGAAGCAGGGACTGGGGGAGATGTCCACCTTCGAGCAGTCTCTGGACGCGCTTTTGAAGGCTGTGGTATAGCGGATGCGGAGACTTGCAGTCAGGAGACCGGGCGGAAAACGAGATATGGATAACAAAGTGTTTGCAGGGCGGCTTTCGGCGCTTCTTCTCGCAGCGTTTTTCCTGATGCCGGGCTTTTCCATGGCGCATGGCCTCCGGGAAAAGCCGCAGGACGAATATGTGATTATTGACGATTCTGCCGTCCATCTGGCTCCCCTTGATCAGGCGGCGCCGGTGATAGCGGAGAGCCGGCGCTGCGAGAAGCCCATGCGGCTCGCCGTGGTGCAGCGGGGCCGATACGGGGAATTTCAGACGGTGATGCGGGCTCTTCTGGACAAGCTGTACCATGACGGCTACCTCAAAATGAACACCGCTCTTCATGAATCCGCATTTTCCTTTGATGACCCTGATACCTGGAAACGGCTCAGCGAGGGATCCCGGGGCGGCTGCGTCGAGCTTATCCCCGACGGGCTTTACACCGGATCCTGGGAAAGCGGCGAGATCTGGGATCAGGTGAGCGGGGATCTCAGCAAAAGGATTGCCTCCGATCATGACGTGGATATGCTGCTGGGACTGGGTCTTGCGGCGGGGGTTAAGTTTGCGGATCCCTCCCTGGGAATTCCGGTGATGATCGCCTATGCCTCCAGCCCCGAGGATGCCGGCATCATCGGCCCCGGAGAGTTTTCTGACAAGCCCGGCATCCACGTGCAGAAATATCCCCGGCGCACCGCCATGGCCATGAACAGCTATTACAGCGTCTTTCATTTTAAGAAGCTGGGGATGATGACGGACGTGGACGAAACCATCAGAAAGATGCAGTCCTACGAGGTTATCCGCAAGGTGGGCCGGGAGGAGGGCTTTGAGGTTGTTCCCTGCTTCGGCAGCTTTCAGGACAAAACCGACAAAAAGAATATCCGGGAGTTTGAGCGCTGCCGGGCCGAGCTTCTGGACAAGGGGATAGATGCCCTTTATATGCCGGTTTTTGACGGTTTGGAGGAGGAGCAGTTTTTCTCCTATATCCAGCCCTTTGTGGACGAAGACGTCATTGTCATGGGAGACGGGGACACCGCCCGCACCAGCAGAGTGGAGAAGGGCGTGCTGGTATCCCTGGTGGAGGTGGGGCTTGAGGAAAGCGGGCGTTTTGAGGCCGATGTCATGGAGCATATTATCGATGGCGTCCCGCCGGAAAAGATCAGCCAGTACTACAACACCAACATGGCCTTTGCCCTGAACCTGAAAACCGCCCGTCTGGTTAACTGGAAGCCCTCGTTTGAGTTTCTGATGCTGGTGGAATA
>NZ_JBGVBR010000246.1:0-9355 GCF_045225735.1 Succinimonas sp.
CTCCAGCGAGGAGGAACGCCATAAGCAGTTTGACTGGCTGATTGACGTCATCCTCAGAATGAGGAATACCTTCGTAAAATACCTGTAAAGCGCATATTGAGGATTCCCTGGCAGCAGTTTTTTGAGGCTGCTGCTGTGATTGCTCTGAGGTTGTGAAACGGTAATCTCCGGCTTAAAAAGTGATGACGGTATCCAGTTTGTATTTCCTTTGGTTCTGTTTCACAGGGACATCGGATGTTATATTCGATAACAATACAGAACTCGCAGAAGACAGGATTTTTTCTTGTTATATCCTTTTCTGAAACAGAGTTCTGTATTTTTATTATTATCTAACTGTTTTTATTTACTTTTTTATCTTTATAACGACCTTTGTTTCTTTTTAATATGTTATTTAACGGTTTTTTAGAGCCAGATGCATAACATATTTTCCCGTCTGACATCAATTCCTCTACACATTCCGAAAATGTCTTGGAAGGATTGCCGCTGTATCCCAGCATTGAATAAATAGCCGCACCTGACAAATCATTATCACGCAGAATTGTCATAATCAAATCCTTTATTTCCGTTCTGGAACGCCTTTTTTTGGTTTTGTTTTTAGGGATCTTATTGGTAATAATTGTATTATCGATAAATACCGGGTGAATGGGCATAATAACCGAGAAAAAGGTGCGATCCTCATCCGTTAAAAATGTCGGCAGGGGGGAGCCGTTGGCTTTGATGGCTTTAACTGCAATCGGTATCCCAGTGTTTCTGCCCTCAACCATATGGAGTTCCTTCAGAAAATCTCCGATGCGTCTGTTACGGTATCTCCTGGCACGCATTTGATAATTGCGGATATCTTCATCGGAAATTGATCTGTCAGGCCCCGGAACACTTGTAATTTCAATTTTGTCTCGTTCTATGCGTATGGTTATAGGTTCATATTCCTGATAGGATCGGTGAAAAACGGCATTTGACACAAATTCTTCCAAAGCCGCATAGCTGTAATTTTTAATTCTGATGGCTTCAGCCTGATACGGAACCTTAAAAACCTTCTCGGCAATTACTTGGTTTTTTAAATAACTGAGAGCGCTGCGCAGCTGTTCGTCAATAGGGCCGGAAAATATTCTTTCCTCCATGCCCTGTCCGGTTTCATCAGGAATATTAACGACTTCAATTCTGCAGTACGGGAAAAATTTTTCCGGATTATCATTAAAAAACAGGAGACCTACATTAAGAGGTTTATAACATTCTCTGGGGCCGTTTGCAATGTGCATATCAGCTGCAATAGTTTCAACACTGAGATTGTCTGTGCCATTAGAATTTTTTAGCAAACTGCTTTCAACATTCTGGAGAAAATTTCTCAGAAGCGGATATTTTAAATCTTTGATTTCTGCCCGGGGATTCATGCGATCATCGAAGGGGACGTTGTGGGATAAGGAAAGGAGTTCCTTGACATCAAGATCCGTTGCTTCAATGGTGCTGGCCATCTTGCGGATGCAATAAACCTTTTCGCTGTTTTTCACGGATGGCTTTTTCGGGCACTGATATGGACGATCATATCCGCCAGGACACCAGACCAGAAGCAGCCACTTTCCGTCAATTTTCACCGGCTGAGTTTCCGGTAAATAAACAGGCTTTAAAAACTTGCAGCAACGTAAAATATCCTTTTGAATGGCATCAAGCTGATTCTCCTCAAGTCCGCTTACTGGTCTTACCACTCTGCCGTTTTCTTCCCGGGCTCCAATCACCAGATATCCGCCACCCCAGTTGTCAATATCATTGGCAAAGGCGCTTATGGTCTTTAATGCGGCATCAGGATTCCAACCTTCCTTGAACTCGATTCTGGCCCATTCAACCACATTGTCATTCAATAATGTTTCTATGGTAATCGGAATTGCCATGTACACCCCCTGTAATTATTTTCAGCTAACCGGCTACTAACATACGACTAACTCACTATTTAATCTTAATCGTAAGTTAGTCGTAAGTCAAAGATTATTTTGAAATCTGAGAATGTTATGGTTGGCCTGTACCCAACTATGGATAAGAAGCACTTTGGCGGTCATTGTTCCACGATACATCAGCAAATACCGTAGGTTCTTGAAGAAATCTGTAAAATTTAGGAATGAATTGCATTTCGTATATCGGGCTTTTTCATGACGTTGTAAACAGGTGCAAAGCTTATTGCGGACTCCTGATTTGATCCCCGCAGGATTACTGTCCTCATGTTCAGGATACCGGCATGATGTTGGTGTAAAATTAGACCGTTGCGCCGTCTTTATGGGAGCACGGGAGCTTTGCAGGGGAATGCCTTACGCCTTACTTTGCAGCGGTGATGCGTTATTCACTGTGCCCGGGGAGGCCGCATCGGGGAAGGAAAAAAATAAAGTCAAAACCCAAACTCCAGGAAAAATAACGCCCCGGTAAAACCCAACCCCTGAACCCAAACCTAAAGACAGCAAGACCGGCGGCGCAAAAATCTGTCGGCAGTGCCGCAAAAATCAGATTACCGGCGCTGCAACAATAAGACGACCGCCGCCAGCCGGTGCCAAACAGACAAGACGGGAGCATGACTTTACGGGGAGCAAAAGAAATGACAGAAGAGATGACAGAGAAGATGACAGATTACGGCGCTCTTTGCTATGACAATGACGCGGAATTAACCTACAGCTATAAGGGGATCACCTACAAGCTTACCTCCTACCCTTACGAGCCCTGCATGTATCTCAAAAGGGATGACTCCCTCATCTGCGTCCTTCATAATGCCTTTACCACGTATTACATTGCAGAGACATTCTCGGCCGGCAAAAAGGTCCATATCTACAGATGGGAGTACGACGAGAAGGAGTTCTGTCAGATACTGGCCACAGTTCTTGAAAGCGGCCGCAGCGATCTTGATTTCACCTATGCCGCCAAGCTCTGGGAGGAGGGCGTTTCCGGCAAGAGTCCTTCCGGTGCCAGAACTAAGTCCCGGTCTTCCGCTTCCCGCGTCCCCGGCAAACACTCTGCTGTCCCAAAGTAACAGGACTTTCCCATGCCCGAGCAGACCTTTAAAAAACACTATCAGAATATTCTGGATTATCCGGGCTTCCGGAAGGACGGCCGGGGATCTGCTCCCTTCCTCCCCATGAGCCGGAAGGAAATGACTGCTCTCGGCTGGGACTTTTGCGACATTATTCTGGTTTCCGGGGATGCCTACGTGGATCACCCCAGCTTCTGCACGGCCATTATCGGAAGGTACCTCGAGGCCTTCGGTTTTCGGGTGGGGGTAATCGCCCAGCCGGACTGGAAGAGCCGGGATGCCTTTATGATCCTGGGCCGGCCCCGGCTGTTTTTCGGGGTAACCGCCGGCAATATGGATTCCATGATCAACCATTACACCGCAGAACGCCGCATCAGAAGCGATGATGCCTATACCCCCGGCAACGTGGCCGGCAAAAGACCGGATCGGGCCACAGTAGTCTATACCCAGAGAATCAAGGAGGCCTATAAGGGCATTCCGGTGGTGCTGGGCGGCATCGAGGCATCTCTCCGGCGCTTCGCCCATTATGACTACTGGTCGGATACGGTAAAGAATTCCGTGCTGCCGGATTCCAAGGCGGATATTCTGGTGTACGGGAACGGCGAACGTCCCATTATCGAAATTGCCTGGCGGCTCTCTCAGGGTGAGGACATAAAGAGTCTTACGGATATCCGGGGCACAGCCGTGATGCTGGGGGAACTCCCCCCGGGCTTCACCGGCATCGATGCCCGGAAGCCCGAGGCCGGGATCCCCATCCCGCCCCGGAAAAACCCTTACTGCGACCTATGCTCCCGGAACGACAGGGCTCAGACTGCTCCGGCGCAGTCCCAGACTTCATCCCAGCCCGCATCCCCGACATCATCCCAGAATCCGTCTCCGTCTTTATCCCTGGCTTCATCCCCGGATCCCACCGCAGCACCGGCTCAGTCCCCCGCGGTTTCCTCACATTCTGCCGCCTCATCTGAAAACGTATCATCATCCGCATCATCGTCTGCAGCATCGTCCGCAGCATCAGCCGCCTCACCTGCTGCCTCCTCAGTTCATGCTCCGGCCCCGGATGCCATCCCGGAGAAGTATGTGTTGATGCCCTCCGCCGAGGAGGTGAAAAAGGATCGGCTCTCTTATGCCCAGGCGGCCCACCTAATGCTGCTGGAGACCAACCCTTACTGTGCCCGCTGTCTTGCTCAGGCTCACGGAAGCCGCTATGTCTGGGTGAATCCGCCTTCTTTCCCTCTGACCACGCCGGAATATGATGCCGTCTATGAGCTTCCCTTCAGAAGAGTGCCCCATCCGGCCTATAAGGGGGAACGCATTCCGGCCTATGACATGATAAAGGAGTCGGTGTCCATTATGCGGGGCTGCTTCGGGGGCTGCAGCTTCTGCTCCATTACCGCCCATGAAGGAAAAATCATTCAGAGCCGTTCCGAGGACTCCGTGGTGCATGAGGTTACCGAGGTAAAGGATAAAACCCCGGGCTTCAAGGGAGTGCTTTCAGATCTGGGCGGGCCCTCCGCCAACATGTACCGGCTGGGCTGCAGCGATCCCCGGGCTCAGGCCTCCTGCCGGCGGCCCTCCTGTCTTTATCCGGAGCCGTGCCGGAAGCTTAATACGGATCATAGCAGCCTGATAGAGCTCTACCGCCGCATTAGGAGCCTGCCCTTTATCAGAAGGGTGTTTATCGCTTCGGGAGTGCGTATTGATCTGGCGCTCCGAGATCCGGAGTATATCCGGGAGCTGGTCACCCACCATGTGGGCGGTCTTCTTAAAATCGCTCCCGAGCATACCGAGCCCGAGGTGCTGTCCCGGATGCTGAAGCCGGCCATTTCCGGCTATGACGAATTTAAAAAACTCTTTGACCGCTATTCCGCGGAGGCCGGCAAAAAGCAGTACCTGATCCCGTATTTCATGTCCTCCCATCCCGGTTCGGATCTTAAATCCATGATCCGGCTGGCGCTTTGGCTGAAAAAACGCGGCTTTGAACTGGATCAGGTGCAGAATTACATTCCCACTCCCATGGCCGGAGCCGCTGCCATGTACTATACCGGCATGAATCCTTACGAAAGGATTAAATCCGGGGATAACAGCGAAGTATTTGTCGCCAAGGGGGATATCGCCCGGAAAAGACAGAAGGCGATTTTGCGTTATCATGATCCTGCGAATTTTGCAGTAATCAGGGAGGCGCTCCGGGAACTCGGCATGGAATACCTTATCGGCACCGGCCCTGATGCTCTGGTGCCGCCTCCCGGCGCCGGCGACCGTAACAGCGCCTCCCGTCCCCGCTACGGCTTTGAGCGGGAGGAGCGGGGACGGAGGGAGGACACCGGCAGAAATAACGCCAGGAATAACGACAGAATGAAAAACTTAGGACGCAGTGCCGGGGCAGGCTTCGGGGACAGTCGTGGCAACAGCCGCGGCAATGACCGGAGACCATCCGGAAAAATGCCGCATCCGGACAGCAGAAACGGCGCTTCAGGCAAACACAAAAACAGGAACAAGGACAGATGAAATACATTGACGGCAGAGTGATGCATATCGGGGATACGGTGCTTTTTCAGAAAAAGATGCTGGGCACGGTGCAGGCGGTGCTGGATCTCCGGGAGTTTTCCCCGGTACTGGATCCCTCGGAGTTTTCCGGGATGGAAACGGGGCTTATGGTAGAATTTCATGACGGGAGTTCCCTGTTTTTTGAGGAACTGCCGGAGGATCTTATGCTTCTTAAGAGAAACAGCTCCTATGCCGATGAAGTGCGGGAGGATATCATTAAGCGGAATCCCGGAGAACCCGTTCTGGCGCCTCTCCCTGATACGGCGGATATTCCGGAGCATCAGCTCTGGTAAATACTGGGGTAATAACTGGAAAAATAAAGAACATGAAAGCTTTTGGAAAAATACTCATAACGGTTCTGGCTCTTACGGTAATGATGGGAGTGCCGGGCTGCAAAAAACACGGCAAAAAGGTTATCGAGGAGCCGGAGGACGAAACCCTGCTGGGAGTGGACGCCGATCATGACGGCATCCGGGATAACGTCATGGCTAAAATGAAAAAGGATTTTTACATGATCACCCCGGACGAGTTTAAAGTGCTGGAACAGAACGCCCGGGTGTTTCAGGAGATCCTGGAGACCAGACCGGAGGATCGCACCGGCATCCTGCTGGCCCGGGGACATTTGGACGACGCCTTTAACTGCGGCATTACGGTTTATGGCGAGGAGCTTAATTATGATAACTTTTCCGTCATGCTGACTCAGGTGCGTCAGTGGTACTTTGATAATCCCCTGAGAAAGGCCGCCCATCAGGAGTTTCTCATAAGAAGCCGGGAGTATATGTATCAGCCCCTGAATCTGGAAGGAAACAATACCTGCGAGTTCGAGCTTTCCCCGGAAACTCTGAAGCTTATTGAGATCCGAAAGGAGATCAAGAGGAGAAAGGCCGAGAAGGAAGAGGCCGAGAAAGCGCAGGCGGCAAAGTAACCGCCGGAAAACGACAGCAAATAAGAAGCTCGGCAGGGCAGCCGATGGCATAGCAGCAGGAAGAGAGAAAAACCATGCAATATGAAATACTAAGTCAGGACACCTTTCCCATGCTCCGGGTGTCTCTTAATCAGGGAGAGCATATTTGCTGCGAGCGGGGCGCCATGATCACCATGAGTCAGGGCCTTAAGCTGGAGGGCGGGGTCAAGGGCGGTCTTGCCGGCGGTCTCATTCGCTCGTTTCTGACCCGGGAATCGTTTTTCACGTCCAGCATCACCGCAGACAGCGCTTCCGGCTCCGTCTGTCTGGGATCCGGGGATCATGGCAGCATTCTGGCTCTCGGCGTTACTCCGGAGAAGGGCCTTGTGGCGCAGAAGGGCTCTTACCTTGCCAGCACCCCGGATGTGGAGCTCGGCACCAAAATGCAGGGACTTTTTCAGGGACTGACATCCCGGCAGGGCTTTTTTCTGATCCGGCTTACCGGATCCGGAACCGCCTTTCTCTCCGCCGCCGGCGCCGCCCATCGCTTTGACCTGAAACCGGGAGAGACCCTGGTGGTGGATAACGGGCATCTCCTGGCCTGGGACGAGGATCTGGAATACACCATGCAGAAGGCCTCTGGGCTGTTTTCCAGCGTAACCTCCGGGGAAGGGCTGGTTTGTAAGTTCACCGGACCAGGCACCCTTTACATTCATACCACGAAGTACAGCGCGGTGCGCAAAAAAGAGGAAAAAACGGGCTGCCTGGGAGCAATTTTCGATTTCGCGATCTAGCGATTAACAGGTTCTTTACAGCGCTATAGCAGTTTTATACCTTTTCCGGGCTAATCTAATCCCGGGCTCATTACGGGCTTATCCCGAGTTAAGTTCTTAAGCCCCGGTATCCGGCGGTAAAGGCCGGGGAGATCCCGGGCGCCGTTTTTGTCTTATGCTCATAAAAATGCGTTACCGCCGGCAGATATGACGCATCATCCTTTGAAAACATCTGAAATTTTTGTGTAATAGGTTTCATTCCCGCTGCTTGTCCCCGAAAACTGATGATCTCGATCCTTTTATTGACTTCGGAAAATTGTTCAAATGATGTCTTTTTCCTATAATACGAAAAGGTTTTCGTTTTTAAGGCTGGTTTAGATGAAAATACGAGACTCGGGACAGAAGATTAAAAGAATTGCCGGAAAGGTTCTTTCCATGCTGAGCATCAAGAACGTTTCCCTTCTGTACCGCATATACATATCCTTTGCCATCATTGTTCTGGGATTTGCCATAAGCTTCGGACTTACGAGTCTTTATCAGATCGATATTAACAGTTCCTTCACCGCCGTGGAGCGGGAAGCCAATCCTATCAGCATCAGTTCTCACAAGCTGCAGATTTCTCTTCTGGCGGCCAATCAGGCTCTTTTTAAAATCATCGGGGCGCAGACCACGGACGAAGTGGACAAGCTGGCAAACGAGCTCAAGGTGGGCCGGGTGCAGCTGGATGCCGATCTGGAATCGCTGGAGGAGCTGGTAGGCAGCAGCACCGTTATTCAGAGCTCCTCTCCCGAAATTCTGGAGCGGGTGAAGGCTCTGCATTCCTTTGTTCGCAAGTATCTTGACGTTACCGAGCCCATTCCGGCCAACAGACGGAAGTTCCTGGAGCACCGGGCCAAAATCAACAAGGCCCAGACCGAGACTCAGGGTCTCATTAACCTCATGACCCTGGAAATTGACCGCACCGCGGAGGCCACGGGAGACGACTTCGTCAAGAACATTGTGGTTTACATGAACCCCATCCGCATCGGCATTGAAAATCAGCTGTACGATGCCTTTAAGTTAAGCTCCCCCAAAAAAATCAAGGAAATCTATGACCGGATGCCGGTGCAGTTCGACATGTTCATGGAAAAGGTGACGGAACTTGACGGCGAGGTGCCCGGCACCATTGACAACCTCAAGAACGGCTACCTGGATCCCTTCAAGAGACATATCATGGAGCCCAAGGGCGTGCTGTACCAGACCTATGAGCTGGCTCTGGAGGGGGAAAGCCTGGAGGCGGTCATTGATGAAGGCATCAAGATCATTCAGAGCACCGAAGAGAATCTGATAATCCTCCAGAATAACGCCCGGGACTTTTCCACCAAGGCTTCCCAGAAGGTGCATACCAACATCAATCTCGCTATGTTCACCTTTCTGGTGGGCTTTATCCTCATTATTCTGGTGGTGTTTCTGGTATGCGTCAACCTGGCAGTCAGCATCAAGAAGCCCATGTATCATCTTATCGGGGTGATGGAGTCTGCCGCCAACGGCGATCTTACCGCCGGCTATACCTTTGAGGGGGAGAACGAGTTCGGCCGCATCGGTCAGGGACTTAACAGCCTTATCGGCAAGAACAGAGAGCTTCTTAAAACCCTGTCCGAAATGGTGAAGCAGCTTAATGACACCTCCTCCCGGAACATTATGATTGTGGGGGATGCCAAGGAGGCCATTGACGTGCAGCGCCGCGAGGCCACCATGGTAGCTGCCGCCACCCATGAGCTGGAAAACACCATCCGGATGGTGGAAGACTCCTCCCAGCATACCCTTAACGAGGTTATCAATGCCGGCAAGGTGTCTGACGAAGGCCGGAAGATCATGAGTCAGAACATCACCACCACCCATCAGCTGGACAAGAAGCTCAAGGCTACCACCGAGAGCATTACCCGGGTAAATGAAATGGGCAAGCGCATCAGCTCCGTGATTTCCATTATTCGCGGCATTGCCGAGCAGACCAATCTCCTGGCTCTTAATGCCGCCATCGAGGCCGCCAGAGCCGGCGAGCAGGGCCGGGGCTTTGCCGTGGTGGCCGATGAAGTGCGGACACTGGCCAACAAGACCAGCGAGTCCACCAAGCAGATCACCGGGGTTATC
>NZ_JBGVBR010000247.1:0-11974 GCF_045225735.1 Succinimonas sp.
GAATTAAACCACATGCTCCACCGCTTGTGCGGGCCCCCGTCAATTCATTTGAGTTTTAACCTTGCGGCCGTACTCCCCAGGCGGTCAATTTAAAGCGTTAGCTGCGGAACCCGTTCTCTTCGGAACAGACTCCTGATTGACATCGTTTACGGCGTGGACTACCAGGGTATCTAATCCTGTTTGCTCCCCACGCTTTCGCGCCTGAGCGTCAGTTACTATCCAGAGGCCCGCCTTCGCCGCCGGTGTTCTTTCAGATATCTGCGCATTTCACCGCTACACCTGAAATTCCAGCCTCCCATATAGTACTCTAGTCATGCAGTTTCAAATGACCGCCCGACGTTAAGCACCGGGATTTCACATCTGACTTGCATGACCGCCTGCGCGCGCTTTACGCCCAGTTATTCCGATTAACGCTTGCGCCCTCCGTATTACCGCGGCTGCTGGCACGGAGTTAGCCGGCGCTTCTTCTGCGGGTAACGTCCGGCGGAAAGCCCTGTTGGAGCTCCCGTCTTCCTCCCCGCTGAAAGTGCTTTACAACCCGAAGGCCTTCTTCACACACGCGGCATGGCTGCATCAGGGTTTCCCCCATTGTGCAATATTCCCTACTGCTGCCTCCCGTAGGAGTTTGGGCCGTGTCTCAGTCCCAATGTGGCTGATCATCCTCTCAGACCAGCTAGAGATCGTCGCCTTGGTGAGCCTTTGCCTCCCCAACAAGCTAATCCCTCCTGGGCACATCTACAAGCGCATGGTTTCCCATCCTTTTCCCCTCAGGGCTTATGCGGTATTAGCACCCGTTTCCAGGTGTTGTCCCCCTCTTGTAGGCAGTTTCCCAGGTATTACTCACCCGTCCGCCACTCGTCAGCCAGAAAGGCAAGCCTTCCTGCTGCTACCGTTCGACTTGCATGTATTAAGCCTGCCGCCAGCGTTCAATCTGAGCCATGATCAAACTCTTCAATTTAAAAGTTTGCTTTTTTTGCTCAATAATGAATTTAACTGTTTCGTTGTTCACTCCGCAGTTCAATTATCGAGACTTCTTTTATTAGCTTTCCGATAATTTCTGCCGAGTGCCCACACAGATTGTCTAAGCTGTTTGTTAAAGAACTTCTTGCTCGTGCTGAGCAAGTGATGCGTATTTTAGAGTTTTTTTGAACCTCGTCAACACTTTTTTAAAAAATTTTTAAATTTTCTCTTTTTTGGGGCTTTTTTGCTGCTTTTTTGACCACATTGGTTAAAAAGTAACCAGTTTTACCATCAGTTTTCATCATTTTTTGACTTTGGGCACGATTTCAGTCTTCCAAACAGCATGTAAGGTAACGAAACGCTATTGAAAACTCCTCGTATCTCTGCTCTGATTCCGGAGCGCAATCCCTGCCGCGCCTTCAAAAAATCACCCATACAAACGCCAAAGCAGTAAAAGCCCGTCTGTTTGCTGTGTCATAAGCTTTACAAAAACTCTGACTTCTGACCATACCAGCTAATAAAAGCTCCTTTCTGCGCTCTGGTCAATGCAACATAGAGCAAGCACTTCTCAGCAGTCATGTTTTCCTGTCTGCTTACGGCATCTGCATGATCTACTGCCAGAGCCAGCGGAAGAACCCCTTTGTTGGCAGCCACAACAAAGACATACTGAAATTCCAGTCCCTTAACCCTATGCATGGTGGCTACGCGAATACCGTTCTGTTCGCGATCATCAGCCCTGCTTCCGCTAATCTCGTAGCATCTGAGACCATTTGCAGTAAACTTCGCTATGTAGTCTTTCACAAGCATGCGTCTTCTGGCAACCACGCAGATATTCTTATCCGAAACCCCGCCGGCAATCAAACCCCGGATCTTCTGCAGGACACCGGCAAACTCCTCGCTGGCATTAGCAAAAGACAGCACCTGCGGCTTTTCTCCATGAGTCAGTGACTGACACTTTTCACCGTCATCATAGTCATCATCCAGGTCATCAAAGGTAATTCCGTTCAAAAAGGCAAATGCCGTCCGGCGAATCTCCTCGGTAGTGCGGTAATTAATGCGAAGAATGCTGCTGCGGCCGCGCACATTGATACCGCATTGGCTGAGGGCTGCCCGATTCTTGTATATCCGCTGGTGAGCATCGCCAACGATGAAGAGATCATCATTGTGTTCATCCCCGGCCATGGCGCGAAGCAGCCTGAGTCCGTTCACGCTTAAATCCTGACATTCATCTACAATCACATGACGGTACCTGTTTTCCTTGCAGGATGTTTCCAGCAGCAAACGGCACTCATACATAGCTGTGTTAATGTCCCGGACATTTTGTTCCTTCATTTGATTCTGGTAGGCTTCAAACACTCTCCAGACCTGTATGCGACTATTTCTGTCAAGACGTGTGCCGCGGCCGTTTCTGGATGCTTTTAAATACTTCTCCAGAGTAAATGCTTCCTGAGCCGCTGCAATACGGGTGTACTCCTCCTGATAAAACCCCGCTGAGAAGCTGGTATCTGCACCGCTGTCAGCTATCGCATCCTCCCACAGCTTACTCAGCCGCTCACCATAGATAATCTCAGCTGAACATCCCTGCTCCCGGAGAAACTGAGCGACCCAGGCGTCCAAATTAATGACGTCAATTTTACGAAGCTCTTCCAGTGTGCAGATTTTTCTGAGGTTATCCTTGATATCAGAGGCCAGATTGGTCGTGAAAGTGGTAAAAAGAATGCGTTCATTGTCCTTCAATCCGGTGGCCAGATGCTTTGCCCGGTGCATGGCAACAACAGTTTTGCCGGTTCCGGCTCCGCCCAGCACCCGGGCAGATCCTTTATAGGTTCTGTTAACAATCTTCCTCTGGGCAGGATGGAGAAATACCCGCCACTTCTCCAGAGGTTCCGCCATAATGCGCCTAAGCTCGTCTTCCCCTTCAACCACAACGAAAGACTTCAGGGTTTCCGGATTTTCCAAAGCATCTGCAAGGCTGTGAGATACTTTTCCTGCTTCGTCATCATGCCTGAAAAGATCCTTCACTTCATCCACCGGAATGCCTTCCGCCAGCCACGAGAGATTTTCAAAGGCATCAGCCGGAAAAAGGCTTTTCCGGTCATAAAATTCCTGAACCGTTCCGATGCTCCTCACGAAGGATATCATATCCTCCGGGACTCCAAGCTCTAACAAATCTCCGTCAGACGCTTTTGAAAAGAGCATGACATCATAAGAGGCGGGAACGGCTTTTTGCATAATCTGCATTTCGTATACCTGGATCCCCCCGGTTATGGGGTTGACCTCGCATTTTTTATTTCTGGCCCAGGCATAGGCTTCATCATGATGATCCACCCATAAAAGCAGGTATACGCCGGTTTCCGGCTGTCTCACCACAATGCCCCGGTAAGTATTATCAATGCGCACAGAACAGAGCTTCCTGTCCTTGCAGGCGTTCAGCTTCTCATAGTTAATCCCCGGGGCCGTCGGATTATTGTGAAACTTATTCAGAAAATCTGTGACCTTGCCTTGTATTTGCCTTGGCAGCGCCGCAAAAGCATTAAAAAAGTCAGCAGATATTGCAACCTTTACATTTTCACGCATCTCATATCTCCCCGAAATACGCCCATAATTCATCTCCGGTGGCAGCTATTGTTCAGCCATGCCTGCTTCTGACACTGTAACACAGAAACTCTTAAACATTCTGGTTAAAGAATAATTTTTAACCATACTATGATATCCATCATGCATAAACCCCTAATCTCCCCGATTGCTCTTTCTTGCCATTGCTCACCGCAAATCTCATTCAGAACCGCACAACGTCTCGCTCCCTAAAAAATGATTCCCCCGTAACTGCCTTTTAAGGCATAGTTAAGGGGGAATCATCCGTTAAAGTCCGATAAATCCGGTACCTGTCGATTCTTGGAGGTTAATCTCAGGCAAACAGGTCATCCAGCACAAGCTCGCTGTCAACGATACCGCTGTGTTTGTTTTTCCTGACCCCATACAGGGTAATGAAGGTGCATCTGAGATCCTTGCGAGTTTTTTCCGCATGCCGGAACGTCTCTATGCGGTTTCTGATTAAAGATTCGTACCCGGCATCAATTTCATAACTGTCGGATGAGCATTTCATTTCGCACAAGTTCATTACTTCATCCTTTCTGTCAATTATGAGATCAATCTGCCCGCCGTCCCAATGACTGCCATTTGCATCCGTGTATGCTTTCATACTCCAAGCATAAACATTGCTTAGAATTCCGGAAATACCCAGTTTCAGCTTGATTTGCCGGATATGATGCAGACAAGCCTGCTCAAAGGCGTACCCGGCCCAGCTGTTTTTTACCCCGGTCTTGCCGAGATTCGTCCAAAAATTCTCATCCTGGCCGGCAGTGCCGTTTCCTATGAAGCGGAGATAAAACAAAGAAAACATATCCGTAAGCTGGTATAGCTTCGCCCTTTCCTTTTTCCGAGGAGCTGTGTAGCTTCTGATAAAATCACAGGAAATAAGATTTTTCAGAATTCTGGTGAGTTCGCCTCCGGAAAGCCGGCAGCCTTTGCTAATTTCCTCTCTGGTAAGCCCGGTCATTTTCGCTGCCAGAGTCTCAACCACTCGTCTGTAATTACTGCTGTCCTTAAACAGGGAGCGGAATATAAAATCAAACTCCGGTCTTAAAGGAGCATTTTCAGCAAAAAGCAGGGCATCGACATTCCGGGATAACGGTTTCTCCCGATCCAGCATGGCCAGGTAATAAGGAATCCCCCCAAAAATCATGTAGGTATCAAGCACCTGTTTTCTGCTGTAATGCATTTCCTTGATATCGTTAAGGAAGTGTTCTGTATCCAGAAGAGTGAACGGCGGGAGATATACGGATCTGGTTACTCTGCCGTACAGCCCTCCGGGGTCTCCGATAAATTTATCCACCATCCAAATTGCATCAGACCCGCATACATACACCTTAAGAAGCGTGTCCGCGCTCCGCCAGCAGTTCCAAAAAGAAGAAAAGGCTGCCAGAAAATCACTCTTTGCCGTATCCATCCACGGCAGTTCATCAATAAAAACTAACACCCGCTCCTTTCCAAGACTGATGAGAAAGTCCTGCAAATTCTGAAACGCCTCGAACCAGTCCCCCGCGCTCCCTGCGGAATTACCGCTAAGTCTGCAGAGTTCTCTTTGAAATTCCCGGATCTGCACTTTAGCAGGACTGCGGTATTTTGCAGTATATTCAAAATCAAAACGCCCCTCGAAAACATGTCTGATAAGAAAGGTCTTGCCAACACGCCTTCTCCCGTATACTGCCACAAGTTCGGAATTATTTGAGGAACAGTATGCTTCCAAGAGCCTGATTTCCTCGGTTCTGCCGATAAAATTGCCTGTTTGCATCTTTGCTTCCCTCTGATTATGCGGCAAAGCGCCTGCTTGCATTAGCTCAGGGCCAAAAGTCTGAATGCCTGATTGCACTGCCCATTTATGCATTATTCCCCCTTAACTCACTTATAGAATATAGTTACGGAGGAAAAATTCATGATTTTTGATAAATATCACACTCTAAAAGACCAATCTCAGATGAATTATCACCAAAAGAAGGCAGCGAATCCGCTTCATATGAATGCTTGATTCCTGATCATTCCCCCCGTAACTGCCTCTGAAAACATAGTTAAGGACAAAAAATCCGCATTTTTTGATAATTGTCACACTCTATAACAACCAGTTCTCGGAGCGATTTATCGCTAAGGGAATCCGGTAATTCCATCGCAGTTCCCCGTCCTCTTAGGGATTATTCCCCCGTAACTATGCCTTAAAAGGCAGTTACGGGGGAATAATCCCTTGAGGGGGTAAAAGCCCCTGCCTCCAGGCATCAAGTCCCCGATCTCCGCCGGAGCAGGCATCGCAGTGACAAAAAAAGGAGAGGCCTGAACCTCTCCCTTGGTTAGTCGCTGCCGCAAGTATTACTTGGCAGGAACTACATTGAGCTTAATAGCGGTCTTAACGTCCGGATGCAGAGAAATAGCAATCTCATACTCGCCGGTAGAACGGAGCACGCCTTCGGAAAGACGAATCTCGCTCTTATGAACCTCAACACCGGCATTCTGCATAGCTTCGGCAATATCGCGGGTGCCCACAGAACCGAAGAGCTTGCCTTCATCACCGGCCTTGGCTTCAATAACAATGCTTCCCAGAGCATCGATCTTGTCGCAACGAGCCTGAGCATCAGCCAATTCCTTGGCAATCTTTGCTTCCAGCTCAGCGCGCTGCTCTTCAAACTTTTTCTTGTTAGCCTCAGTGGCCATTACAGCCTTTTTCTGCGGGATGAGATAGTTACGGGCAAAGCCGCTCTTAACCTTAACCTGATCACCCAGTCCGCCCAGGTGAGCAATCTTATCAAGAAGAATAACTTCCATTACCTTTCCTCGAAATAAAAATAAAACAGAGTTAGGCCTTCACACCCTGCTGATTACTTGCCCTGCTTGGAAGCATGGAGATCAGTGTAGGGGAGAAGCGCCAAGTAACGAGCACGCTTAATAGCCACAGCCAGCTGACGCTGGTATTTGGCGCGGGTGCCGGTAATACGACTCGGAACGATCTTGTAGGACTCAGTTACATAGCTCTTAAGAGTGTTCAGATCCTTGTAATCGATCTCGGTTACGCCATCTGCAGTAAAACGGCAGAACTTACGACGATGGAAAAAATGTGCCATAAACTCGCTCCTTATTCCTGGTTTTCTTCTTCAGCTACGGCAGCTGCTTCATCGGCTTCGTTAGCCTGAACAGCATCATCAGCATCGCGATTGTCGCGGGAATGACGCTCCTCGCGGGCCTTGAACATCGGAGAAGGCTCGGTAACAGCTTCCTTGGTACGGGTGATGAGGCAGCGGATAACTGCATCGTTGTAACGGAAGAGGTTAGAGAGCTCGTCTATAACCTTCTGATCAGTATCGGCATTGAGAAGCACATAGTGAGCCTTGTGCAGCTTTTCAATAGGATAAGCAAGCTGACGACGCCCCCAGTCTTCCTTGCGGGTAATCTTTCCACCGGCTTTTTCAATAATGCCAACATAACGTTCAACCATGCCCGGAACCTGTTCGCTCTGGTCAGGATGAACCATTATTACGATTTCATAATGACGCATTTGTCATGCTCCTTACGGATACAGCCTCTTAGCTCGGTCTGCTTTTGAGGCAAGGAACTAAATTACAGATAGACCGACGTGCGGATTATAAGGATACCATTCTCTAAAAGCAAGAATTATTTGTCAGAGGTCACAATATCTTCTCCGGCCGATCCGGCCCGGCTTACTGCTTCCGTTCCGGAAGCCGCTGCCGCACCGCCTCGTAAAGCACCACTCCGGTGGCAACTGAAACATTAAGGCTGGTAACCTTGCCGTACATGGGGATTTTCACGAGCTCATGGCAGTTTTCCCGGGTGAGTCTTCTCATGCCGGTGTCCTCGGCTCCCATAACCACCGCCAGAGCTCCCTTAAGATCGGCGTCATAAAGCATCTTGTCAGTTTCCCCGGCAGTGCCCACAATATAGATGTTGCGATCCTTGAGCTCCCGCATGGTGCGGGCCAGATTGGTGACGTAGAAAACCGGAACCGTCTCCGCTGCTCCCGAAGCCACCTTTTTGGCCGCCGGAGACAGAGGAGCGCTGTTATCCTTGGGTACGATCACCGCATCCACCCCGGCGCCGTCGCAGTTTCTGAGACAGGCTCCCAGATTGTGGGTATCGGTGACATTGTCAAGAATCAGAAGGAAGGGCTTTTCCCCGAGGCCGTCCAGAAAATCCCAGAGCTCGTTATCCCCTCTTTCCTTCAGGGATTTTACCCGTACCACGATCCCCTGATGGGTGCCGCCGAACACCTTTTCATCCAGAGCCTTTCTGGTAACCTCGGTAACCCTGAGATCCAGCTTCCGGAAAGCGGCAATGATTTCCTGAAGTCTGGCATCGTCCCGCCCCCGGAGCGCGTAGCCTTCAATGATTCTTTCGGGCTCCTCCTCAAGAAGAGCCTTCACGGCATGAATACCGTATACATATTCCTGTTTGCTCATATCAGCACCTTAAAAATTCAACTTTACAACTGTTTCTGCATAACTGTTTTCGCGGCTTCCCTTACCACAGTGTTTACTGCCGCTTTCACAGCTATGAACGGATAACGCGATAAAAAACAAAAAATCCGGATCTCGCTTCCGGAAAACCATAAAGGGCCGCCCGCGGACACGGCGTCCGAGAGCAGCCCGCTCTCATTACAGCACTGTGCTTACAAAGTGCCTGATTAATGCCTGACGCATTTCCTCGACCTTTTCCTGCTGCTTCCGGACGTTCTCCTCCTGAACGCTGAGAGCCTCCTTTTCCTTAAGGTAGGCGGCATAGGTCTCCCGGAACTCCGGATTTGCGGTCAGAAGCTTTTCCAGTCCTGCATCATCTATACCTGAAGGAGCGGCAGTGATCTTTTCCGGAGCAGGCTTATCTGCTGGAGCAACTTCCGGAGGAACAGCGTTTTCGCTCTCCTTCTTGCGGGATTTTTTGCCGCGGGTCTTTTCCTTCTTTCCGGCATCAGCGGAGGAAGCCTGAGGGATCTTTTCCGGAGCCGGAGCTGCTGCGGACGCCGATGCGGCTTCGGAAACAGCCGAATCTCCGGCGGCAGATCCGGTCTCGCCGTTATTCTCCCCGTCATTCCTGCCGGAGATGTTCTGACTCCAGGAATCCAGAGAAGCAACGATCCTCTGGTTCACTTCATCTCCCGCAAGTCCGGAAGCGGTAATCTCCGGAACCGGAATGCCGGACTTGGTTCCCGCATTCCCGGCGGTCTCCGGAGTCCGGTTCTTTTTGCCCTTCCGGCCCTTGCCGGAAACCAGGGTCATATTGATCTTTCCGGATTCCACATCCACTTCATCGATTCTGACTGTAACCGGATCTCCGATGCGGAAGGAAATGCCGGTTACCTCTCCGGTCAGGGAGCAGCTGTCCCGGTTATAGATCAGATAATCGCTTACCCCCATGGCGGTGATATGCACGAGGCCGTCCACATGGAAGCGGGGGATTTCCACAAATATGCCGAAGGATTCCACATTGGAAATAACCCCGGGCAGGCTCTTCCCCAGGAACTGCTCCATAAAGCGGGCCTTGAGAGACCGGGCCACCTCTCCCGTGATCCTGTCCGCCCTTCTCTCGGTTTCATTGCACTGCTCGGCGATCTTGAGAAGCTCCGGATCCTGGAATGACCGGGCTCCGCAGGAATGGCCGCTTTCCCCCAGAAGATGCTTGATCTCGCGATGCAGCACCAGATCCGGATAACGGCGAATCGGAGAGGTAAAGTGCGCATAGTGGCGCAAGGCCAGCCCGAAATGGCCCTGGTTAACCGGAGAGTACTCGGCCAGAGACATGGAACGCAGCATCATCACGCTGAGAAGCTTCTTGTTGGGACTGTCCTTAAAGCTCTCCGCCAGCCGGGCATAATCTGCGGGCTCAGGATGGTCGTCACCGTCCAGATGGTATCCCAGAGGCTCAATAAAGGCCCGGAAGGAGGCCAGCTTGGAGATCGACGGCGCGGCATGCACCCGGTACAGGGTGTGTCCCTGAGCCTCGCTCACCAGTTTTGCCGCGCAGATATTGGCGGCGATCATGCATTCCTCGATAAGCATGTGAGCATCGTTGCGCACTAAGGGAACGATATTGGTGAGCTTCAGGTTCTCATCAAAAACAAAGCGCACCTCCTCGCTCTCAAAATCCACCGTGCCCCGTCTCTGGCGGGCTTCCTTTAGAACGCGGTACAAATCATGAAGGTCTCTGATATGAGGCAGAAGCGGCTTAAATTCATCCTCCGGCTCCTGTCCGTCTATCATGGCGGCCACATTGGTATAGGTCAGCCGGGCATGAGAGCGCATGACTGCCTGATAAAATGAATACTCGCCGAGGTCGCCGGACTTGGACACAAACACCTCGCAGACAAAGCACAGCCTGTCCACGTGAGGATTCAGGGAGCAAAGACCGTTGGAGAGCTTCTCCGGGAGCATGGGCACCACATAATTGGGAAAATAAACGGAATTGCCTCTTTTGGCTGCCTCGGCATCCAGAGGGGTATCCGGCCGGACATAATAGGACACATCGGCAATGGCCACCCACAGCCGGAAGCCTCCGTCCTCCCGGCGGCAGTACACCGCATCGTCAAAGTCCCGGGCATCCTCGCCGTCAATGGTTACCAGCGGGAGATCCCGGATATCGCGGCGGTTCTGCTTGTCGCTTTCCGGCACCTCATCCGGAATATTCCGGGTCTGCTCAATAACTTTAGTGCCGAACTTATGAGGAATGCCGCTCCGGAGCACCGCGAGCTGGATCTGCACGTCCAGCTGTCCCAAATCCCCCAGCACCCGGGCGGTTCTGACCTTAAAGGATTTCGGGCTTTCTCTCTCCGTGATATCGCAGATCACCACGGATCCCATAACGGCATCTCCAAGGTCGGCGGCAGACGGAAAAACAAAATGGCAGTCGCCAAAGCGGGGATCGTCCGCTGTTAAAACGGCTCCCTTATAGCGCTTCATGACGCGGCCCACCACGGAATTATGATATGCGGCGATGCTGCTTACGTAAAAAACTGTTTTCCGGGCGTTTAAACATCCCTTAATCAGATCTCCGTGAAACAAGGGCATGCCGCTCTGGTTTCTGATCTCCGTGAGGGCGCCGTTTTCCAGCTCCGCCCGCATGACATACATGCAATCCATTTTACTGGGGCCGAACTGCTCATTATCAAAAACCACTCTGGCGGTAACCTCTGCGGCCGAAACCAGAACCCAGCGATCCCTGCCGCTCGCGACATACTTCATGGTTCCCGTATCAAGAGCGTTCTTTATGACTCCCCTGACAAGATCAGGCGAAACACGGCTGTTCTGTTTGCCAGACAGCGAAGTAATATGCTTCTGAATTTTAGAAATATATTCTTTGCTCAGGCTGTTTCCCGGATTACTGCCCGGATCCCTAGCATCGAGTTCCGCGCTGCCGGCCGCCAGTATAATCAGATCCTCCGGAGAGAGATTCTCCGTCATGCCGGCAGCATCAGGCATCGCCGAAGCATTTTTCGGATCTCCCCGGGACTCAGGGCCGGAAGCCCCGGGATCATGCTCCGGAGCTTCCCGGAAGCTCTGCACCGGAGCGGTGCCATCCATCATGCCGTCCAGAAGATCATTGAGTTCGTCATTTTCCGAAAGCGCGGCATCCTCGCTGGCTAGGGTAAAATCCTGCGCCCCCGGGGACACCTCTGTCTCACCGGAGAAATGGGGTACCTGCTCCGCCTCAGGCGCTGTCTTTCCGGCGCGGCGTTTCCGGGAGTCCTTTGGAGCAGGAGCTTTTTCATGAGCCGGAGCGGGCCTCTTCGCGGCTGCGGTTTCCTGCGGGAGAGCCGGCGCCTCCGAGGCCGGAGCACCGCTTAAGGGAGAAAATCCTTTAATAGTGGAGCCGCCCAGCCGCGGAGCCGGCTGCGCTTTAACGTTCCTTTTTCCCTTAGGAGCGGATCCGGAGTTCTTCCGCGGTGCCTTGCTCTCGGCGCCGCCCTTCTTCTTACTATTGGCACGGGTATTTTTTTCAGTCATTTTTCACCAGCAATTAAAATCTTCAGGGGCCGCCTTACCGGGGAGCCCCGCAAACAGGGACTGCTTTCCGTCCGCAGTCATAAACCGTCCCGGATTTCTCTCTTCGGAACGACAGTAAAATCAAAACGCGCCGGCACTAACCGCAGGATCGCGCAAAATTAAGGATGTCATGAGCGCCGTACCGCTGTCACCGCATCCCCATTTAACCGGGTTCGGGAGACAGTTTCCCTGAGCTCCGCATTACAATATCACATGAGATTCGCAATTTGTAAACCATTTCAACAAAAATCGTATAAACCCTTATAAAACAAGGGATAACAATCACATTTTTAAACCTTTGGTGTAAAAAAACGGTGTAGTGCTTTTTCTGTTGATCAGCTCCTTTCAAAGCATTAAAAACACAAACAAAGCCTTATGATAAAAGGCTTTAGGCCTAAACGTTGCCTAAATTCATTTCAGCG
>NZ_JBGVBR010000248.1:0-10827 GCF_045225735.1 Succinimonas sp.
ATTTCAGAAGCGGGGGTGAAAGGATAATGAGAACTGAGGGTCACGAAAAAGCACTAGGGGTGGTCACAGAGGGGTAGAATTTCCAACAGTATTTTGAAATGCCACGTTTTGATTGATCTGAAAATAGGGCGGCTTACTCATACTGACGTGGGGCAGATGGACAGTTATATCAGGATGTATGATTCGTTGTACCGGAATCCGGATGATAATCCAACCATAGGCATTATTCTTTGTTCTGAAAAGAATGAAACTGTCGCCAGGTTTTCAGTCCTGAATGATGCCCGGCAAATGTTTGCCTCGAGATATCAGATGACTCTACCCACGGCTGAAGAACTGCAGCATGAAATAGAAAGGGAGCGAAAGCTGATAGAAGATGCCAGCAATGATTAGCTTTAATGCTTGAGAGCGCTATTGACAGATTTGGAACGCGCTGCGTTCCAAATCAGAAAACCGGCCTCCTTGATGCGCTTACATGTAAACTTCTCCAAAAACCGCAGTTGATCTAAATCCCCATTCTTCCGTCGCCATCCTTTAAAACTCAAGCCTTCTATTCGCATTTTCGTATTTTTCGCCGACTTTTAAGTTTTTGTGATTTTCTTTGCATAATCCTTGTGGAATAAGCGTTTGTGCTATTGACAGATCCATTTTATAATTGTATAATCAAATCAACAAAACAGCAGAATAGATTTTTGTGTAATAAACAGCTTCTATAATTGCAAATTATATTCAACAAATTTGCAGAATATAACAAGGTAAATTATGGGCAAAGTTTTCTGGAACAAGCCGGCCATTCCCATCCCGCCGGAGGCCTACATCAACCGTCATGACGGAACTGCGTTTATTTTCGTTCTGGGGAACGATCAGAAACGGCATTCCGTGTGCATTGGCCGAATGGCTTCCGAGTCAACCATGTTTCCTAACAGTACCTTTCGCGATAAGTATCGTAATGAGTGGGTCAGGTTTTATGGAGAGGAAGAACTTAAGCCTGCGGAAATGCACCTTGGCATGTACGCTCTGACTCTGGGAGTCAGCACCGAAATCTCTCTTTATCCTTTGCTTCAGGAAGTATATGGCCTAGCCTGCGGCAACATGCTGCTTGACTACTGCATGTTCAGTTTGCTTAATCGCAGTTCCGCAACTGAGACATTTTCGGAAATTATGCGAGATGAAATCCTGTTTTCCAGACAATGCCCGGATGATTCAGCCTACTCCAGACTTTTTCAGGATCTGACAAAGGAGCAGCACCACAAATTCAAGGTCAAATGGCTTGAACACTGTAAAGAAAAGGGAGTTACCAAGGCATGGATCAGCATTGACGGTTCAAATAATGACTGCGAGGTTAAGAAAAGCGAACTGTCTGAACCCGGACATGCCAAAAGTCACAATAAGGGTTGCATAGTCAGCTATATGTACGCAGTAAATGCACAGGACGGGCGCCCCATAACGTATTTTGAGTACGAAGGCGGGATGGTTGACAGCAAAGCCTTTCATCAGATTGCTCTCTTTCTCCATGGAGCTGGAATTGAAATTGAAGGCATCATTCTGGACAGAGGTTTTTGTACAGATGAGGTTATCAAAACAATCCGGGAATGCGGCTATGATTTCATTGTTATGATGCACGGTGATCATTTTGGGCATACAGCAATGGTCAAGAAACACGGAGATACCATACCATGGCAGCCGGAGTTTGCGGTGAGTGATGACGGTGTCTTCGGCATTACAGAGGAAACGCAGCTGTTTAAACTCCATCCGGAGACCACGGGATTTGTGAATCTCTACTACGACGGAGCCAGGGGGTGCCATCAGTCAATTAAACTGATCCGGGAAATAAGACAGGAGAAGCGTCGCATTGAAGCATTGATCGCAGCCGGCAAAACAGCCTCAGTATCAAATGGCATGGGAAAATATGTTCATATTGATACAGACGATAACGGTACTCGGCATGTTAACTTTAACTACGAAAACTGGAAGTTTGCAATGAATGGCAAGGGATATTTTTCTCTTGCCTCGTCCCGGGATTACGGAGCAGAAGAGTGTCTTCGGATATACCACCTGAGAGATACTTCAGAAACTCAGTACGCGCTCATTAAATCTCAGGAAGGCTTCCATGCAACAAGGGTTCATTCGACAGAAAGCATTCGCAGTAAATTTGCAGTTGCCTTCTTCGGAAGTATAATCAGAACAGAGATCATGCTGGCGTGCCAGAAACTGAATCTTGACACCAATGTCATGATTCAGAGAATGAGCCGTTTGCGTTTGCTCCAGATGGCTAATTCTCTGTATTCGTATACTCGTACTCACGGAACTGCCGAAATGAGTCTGCTGAATGAATTCGGGATTTCCGCACAGCATCTTGAAATCATGGGGAACGAGTACAACCAAAGAATTAACTCCAATATCGATGACCAGATCCGGAAAGTTCCAAAATGCGAAACTGCAGTTTTTGGAAAGAGAAAACGCGGACGCATCAAGGGCAGTAAAAACAAAAAGACTCTGGAACGGGAAGCTGAAGAGGCCAGGATAAACGGATATCGCCCAAAAGAAGAAAAAGAGAAAAAGAAAGCTGGAAGACCTAAGGGCAGTAAGGACAGCAAACCGAGAAATCGAAGAACTAAAGCGGAAATGCTTGCTGCAAAACAGGGACAGATTTCTTCAGAGGGATAAACTTTAGAAGTTGACAGATGTTCAAAATTTGAGCAATTTTTAAAATTGCTCAAAATATTACTGCGGTTTTTGGAGAAGTTTACGTTACAAGACGAATAGCAGCTTAATATCCTGCGTAAGACATGCATGGCCGGACATAGCTGCGTCTTTGGATTTTTCGAGCTTTTTCCGATAGCCAAAAACAAAAGCCCCGGCAGCACTGGCTTTCGGGGGCTTTTCAGGCGGGCATTAGGGGGCGGCCGGATCTGAGCCTTGGTGATAATCCGGGATACCCCGGTTTCCGGCTGTTAAGATCCCCTCCGCCGTATTGGTTTACCGGTTCACCTTACATCGGTTTGCCTCACGTCAGTAATCCCGTATCACAGCCATGGCGCGGAAGATGAGATCCTCAGACTTCAGTCCCGGAGCCTCTTCAAGCCCGCTGTTAAAGTCATAGCCGCTGGCTCCGCTCTCCTGAACGGCCTCCCGGATATTGTCCGGGGTGAGACCGCCGGCCACGGTGATCCGGGAGCGATCCTCAAGAGAGATGGTCTTCCAGTCAAAGGATTTTCCGGTGCCGCCAAAGCTGTTTCCGGAACTGGTGTCCAGTACTATTCGGTCAGCGATGCCCAGCCATTCCCGTACCTTCTCTTCCGGAAAACCTTCCGCTCCCACCGGGATCGCTTTCCAGATCTGGCATTCCCGGGGGAGGAGAGCTCTGAGCTCCCGGGCGTAGGAGATATCCTCGCTGCCGTGAAGCTGCGCGGCGCCAAGCCGGAGTTCCCAGGCCAGCTCGGCCACTCTTGCCTTATCCTCGTTGACAAAAACCCCGGCAAAATCCTGCCGGCCGCCCCCGGCTCTTACCGCGGCGATGATCTCCCGGGCATCTTCCGGAGTCACATGCCGGGGGGACTTAGCCGCAAAGATAAGCCCGTTCCAGACAAAGCCGGCCAGCCAGGAATTCAGGGCATCCCGGGGGCGGGTAATGCCGCAGACCTTGTTTTCGCCAAGAATGACCTTTCTGACGGCCTTTTCAATATCCGGACTGGCAGTAAGGGAGCTTCCGATAAGGAAGGCCTTCACATGATCCCGGAGACTCAGGATCTCGTCATGGGAACGAATGCCAGATTCGCTTACGGAAATGCGATCCTCCGGAATAAGCCGGGCCATGTCGCTGACCCGCCCCAGATCCACGGTGAGATTCCGGAGATTTCGGTTATTGATGCCGATAACCTTCGCTCCCAGCTGCACCGCCCGGGCGATTTCCTCTTCTCCCGAGGCTTCCGTGAGAATCCCCATGCCCAGGGAATGGGCCAGATCTGAAAGCCGGAGATAGGCCTCATCAGTGAGCACGGACAGCATCAGGAGGATGGCATCGCCCCCGAAATACCGGGCTAGATACACCTGATAGGGATCATAGATAAAGTCCTTGCAGAGCACCGGCAGCCGCACTGTCTTCCGGACGGCGCGGATATACTCGTATTTGCCCTGGAAGAACCTTTCGTCTGCGAGCACTGAGATCACGGCGGCATAGTTTTCATATACCCGGGCAATGGCCACGGGGTCAAAATCCGGCCGGATCAGTCCTTTGGAGGGAGAGGCCTTCTTGCATTCCAGAATGAAACGGGTTTTTCCCCGGGAAAGGGCATCATAAAAGGAGCGATCGCTTTTGGGGAGCTCTTTTTTAATGTCCTCCTCCGGAAAACGCAATTTCATGTCCCGGATCCACGCCGGTTTGGCATTCAGAATTGTTGCCAGAACATTTCCGTCTACCGAGGTCGCGGAGATATCCGGGTTTTCCCGGAGTTCGGAAGAGAGCTCCGAACCCGGAGTCAGCGGCTTTGCTTCTGACACCTAAGCCTCCATCATTTTGCTTAAGCGGGCGAATTCCCGGATCTGCCTCATGGCACCGCCGTTCTTAAGCTGCTCCAGCACCATGTCCGCGCCTTCCCGGAGGCTTCCGGCCTTGCCGCCCACATAGAGCAGGGCGCCGGCATTAGCCTGCACCGCCGCCATCTGCGCCGGAGTGCCCCGGCCCTCGAAGATGTTTCTGGCGATAACCACGTTTTCTTCCGGTTCCCCGCCCTTGATATCATCCAGAGTGAAGGTGTCAAGACCGAATTCGTCCGGAGTGATAATGCGGGAGGTGATATAGCCGTTATCAAGCATGGCCGCATAGGTGGGGCCGTGCACGGCGATTTCATCAATGCCGGATCCCCAGACCACCAGCGCCTTCTTCATGCCCAGCTGATGCAGAGCCTGAGCCATGGGGCCGATAAGCTCCTTGGAGTAAACGCCCATAACCATGTAGTCAGGACGGGAAGGGTTGGTCAGCGGTCCCAGAATATTGAAGATGGTGCGGGTGCCCAGAGCCTTGCGCACCGGTCCTGCGTATTTCATGCCGCTGTGATAGACCTGGGCAAAGAGGAAGGTGAGCCCGATGGCGTCGAGACAGCGGAAGGCCTGATCCGGAGTCATTCTGATATTGATATCAAATGCTTCCAGAAAATCCGAGGCTCCTGATTTGGAGGAAACGCCGCGGTTGCCGTGCTTGGCAATATGGAGACCGAGAGAGGAGGCCACCACCGCGCTCATGGTGGAAATATTAATGGTGTTGTGGCCGTCGCCGCCGGTACCCACAATTTCTCCCACCTGAAAGTCCCGCTTTTGTTCAAACGGGGTGGCGGCGCCGATCATGGCAGAGGCCGCAGCGGCAATTTCCACCGGGGTCTCGCCCTTGATCTTAAGAGCGGTAAGCACCGAGCTCAGCATGACGGGATCGATTTTGCCCGCAAAAATATCCTGAAAGAGAGACAGCGTTTCTTCCTTTGAGAGATCCTGTCCCTGATAAAGCTTTTCAGCAATTGGAAATGACATGATGCCTCCCTGTTATTCTGTCAGAAATCTGATGCTGTTTATAAGAAGCTCGCTTCCTCTGGTAGTCATTACTGACTCCGGATGGAACTGAAAGCCAAGCACCTTGTCCCTGCGGTTGAGCACCGCCATGCAGATGCCATGGAAGGAGGCGATTTCTTCCAGACTGTCCGGAACGTAGGTAGCGGCCAGGGAGTGATAGCGGGCTACGGGCATGGGGCTGGGAATCCCCGCAAACACATCCTTTCCGGTGTGTTCGATGAAGGATACCTTGCCGTGCATGATTTCCCCTGCCGGAGCCACGGTGCCGCCGTAGTACTGGCAGATGGCCTGATGGCCGAGACAGATGCCCAGAATGGGGAAGCGTCCGGCGGCCTTCCTGATAAGCTCGGGCATGGAGCCGGCGGCTTCGGGAGTGCCGGGGCCCGGGGAGAGCACCAGAAGCGGGGTGTCCCCGGCGTTTTCCAGAGCCTTGATTACGGTGTCGGCGGCAATGGAATTACGATAAACGGTAACGGTATGACCCAGACTCCGGAAGAGATCCACCAGATTGTAGGTAAAGGAATCAAAGTTATCCATGAAGATGATAGATGCCATATTACTGAATCTCCTCCAGTGTTTTGTGGTGAGCCAGCGCAATCGCATTCAGCACTGCGGCGGCCTTTTTGCGGGTTTCCTCGGCTTCGTCCCGGGGATTGGAGTCATAAACTACGCCGCAGCCGGCCTGCACGTGAGCGATGCCGTTTCTGACGAAGGCTGAACGGATAACAATGGAGGTATCCATGTCGCCCCGGCCGGTGAGGAAGCCAATGGCTCCGCCGTAGCTGCCGCGTCTTTCCTTTTCAGTGGCTCTGATGATTTCCGTGGCCCGGATCTTCGGAGCTCCGGTCAGGGTGCCCATGTTAAGGCAGGCCTGATAGGCATGAATGGCGTCGAGCTCGGGACGGAGCTGGCCTACCACCCGGGAAACCAGATGCATTACGTGGCTGTAGCGATCCACATTCAGGAGGTCAGGCACGTATCTGCTGCCGGGAACGCTGATTCGGGCAATGTCATTGCGGGCCAGATCCACCAGCATGAGATGCTCGGCATTTTCCTTAATGTCCCGGCGGAGCTCCAGCTCGATTTTGCTGTCCAGATCCAGATCCACGGAGCCGTCCGGCTTTCTGCCGCGGCCTCTGGTGCCGGCGATGGGGTACATCTGCACCTCGTTGGTATCCCTGGTGTATTTCACGGAGCTTTCCGGAGAGGCGCCGAAGATAATGAAGTCCTCGTCCTGCATATAGAACATGTAGGGGGAGGGATTGGTCTTCTTAAGGTAGTGATAGGCATTTACCGGAGAAGGGCAGGGAATGGAGAAGGTGCGGGAAGGCACTACCTGGAACACATCGCCCTGGAAGATATAGCCCTTCATCTTTTCCACAATGCCGCAGAAGTCATCATCGCTGATGCTGACGGCGATATGTTCGTCTCCCAGCGGAATTTCCGCGGGTCTCTGCACCTCTTCGTAATTATTGAGCCGGGCCGCAAGGTCGCTGACCTTCTGGCTGAGGGCGGGGGTTGCGGATTCCAGATAGGAAATGGCGTTTACGGAGCTGGATTTTGTTTTGTGGTTAACGGTGATCCAGGTGTCTATCAGGTAGAAGCAGAAATCGGGACAGGTATTGGAGCTCTCTTTGACTTCAGGGAGGTTTTCCACTGCGGTGATAAGGTCGTACCCGAAAACTCCGGCCAGGAGATTGTCTTCATGACTGCCGGTTTCCGGTTCAATGGCCAGAATGCTCCGGAGGCTGTCCAGCACCGTCAGGGCCTTGAGGCGGGAATCCTCGTCCAGGTTCCTGTCAGTTTCCGGATATTCCAGTACGGTAACGCCGTTAGCTGCCGGGGTTACGGTGACCGTCTTCGGAAGGAGGGGCAGCAGCTTGGCCAATGCCCCGGAGCCGTTTTCGTTAAGAACCCTGATAAACACCCGGCGTCCCAGACTGCTTATCCTGAGAGCGCTGTCGATGCCCAGAATGCTCTGGGTGCCGGCCTTGGTGTGAATTTCCAGTGATTCCAGAAGAATGTTGTTTTTCCGATTGCCGGAATCGGTCAGGTCATAGAACAACGCCAGAGGGTCTTGTACGTACCCGGCCTCAGCTGAAAGTTTTGTATTGCTCATATAATCTCTGCTGTATCCTGAATTTCAACAAAAAAACCCGCTTTTGCGAGCGGGTTTCCTGCAGAAATTCTTAAAAATGCATGACTTAGCCCCACTCGCAAGAACGAGTGCGCCACCAGGTAAGTAAAGCGTAAAAAGCTACAGTGAACATGCCGTTAAACCACAAACTTTGAGTTAAAAAATTAACGCTCAAATTCTAATTCCAAAATGTTTGACCATGCAAGATTTTTTTGCATGAAAAGAGAAAATGCCTCAAAAAAAGGGCTTAAAACAGAATTTTCGGCGTCCTGCTGCAGAATAATGATAATAATCGGTGCATTACTGGGCGCCGGGAACTGAATATTGCTCCAAAACAGGGCGTGCAAATTTCCTTAAGCTGAGGACGGGAAGATGCGGCAGAGGGCGGAAGAGAAACAAGGAAGAACAATAAGGATCGGAAAAACAGGAAAGCAAAGGAGAAACAGGAAAGAAGAACAAGGGGAAAGAAGAACAAGGCAGCCGGATCGGGTTAGTTTAGAGCCCCGTAAATCCGGAGTTCTATCATATTTGGCTGTCAGTCCCCATTTTTATGACAGGTGTTTTGTCAGATTTTTATGGATAAAGTATACTCGAAGGGACTGTCCTTTTTATGTCATTATGATGTTTCTGAGATCTTGCCATGACTGTTTTATCTGACACCTCAGTATCCGGAGATTATCTCTTTATCTTCGAGAAAAGCCGCATTGAGTTTCGTTTTGCAGACGGAACCAGAGCGGATCTTTTTCTTCTGGGCGGTTTCAGAACCGGTATGCCGTTCAAGGTCAGGGTCTTTTCCCGGGAGATGCTCACCGTGGACAAATGCTGGGATTTCATTGAAACCGCCGAGGCCTATGCCTCCATTAATCCCGGCGGCGCTGTCTATTTTGTGGAAAAGGATCATTCCGATGATCTCTTTTTCTGGCATCTGGTTTTTGATTCCCCGTACTTCAGAACATGGCAGGCCCGGAGGCCGCATCTCAAGGTCGCTCCTCTGAAAATCTCCCGCAATCGGGATATTCCGCTGGATCTGATAGTGCGTCGCCTGAATGATTATTCCGGAGTGCTTCGGGATCTCGCGGATGTTCAGAATGCCGTTTCCTGGCTGGCTCAGGAATTATTTCCGGCCTATGGTCATCAGGAACCTGACATCGTGGTGGCAGATGTAAAACGCAAAAAGGGGCGGGGGATTGCTTCGCATTACCGCTACATGGTTTTTCCCGGGGAATTTTGCATGGTGGATCAGAACGGCATAATGAAATACCACGGCAGGAGTTATGAGCTTCCCAGGGGGTACAGAGGCCTCAGCCTTTCTGTCAGGTATATGGATGGCCGTTTGTTTGTTTATCATAACGGTTATCTGGTGGCCACGTTTGCACGATAAGCGCAGCATGACCGCGATAGAAGTTCCCAATTCCGGCACTGACTTTTCCTCTGTTTGTTAGTCTGTCTGCTAATCTTCCTGCTCTCGTTTTCCCTCTTCCTGAAGGTCTCTTTTTGCATCCTCCCCGGGCTTCTCAGAAAGCTTTGCAAAACCTTTTCCGGGACTTTATCAGCCTTGGGTTTATCCGGTGTTTCGGCGGCGGGAGGATCGGAAATTTCGGAGCGGCTACCACATATTGCCTTAAAAGCAAGAGCTATTTTTGGGAAAGTTCAAAAAAATCCCCAATCCACAGTTTTGTTCACTGATAGTGTGGATAGTTCAGGGCTGATTTTTGGGATTTTGCCAGGTGTCCGGGGATGGCGATGCATTTTTCGGGGCTCCGGCAGGGAGGTTTTGAGGGATTTTCCGGGGCCTGCCTGTTGATAACCGTCTCGGGGGCTTATAGTGAAAAGGGGGAACAAGTCCAATGTAAATACAGATGGAAAGGAAAAGCAGGGTGAGCAAGAGAGAGGAAGAAATAAAGGCTCCCGTGCTGCTTCTCAGGAAATATCTCCTGAAGTTCTGACAAGAGGAGCCAAAAACAACCCGCAGATGAAGAAGCTCGTAGGCCGTTCGGGTTACTGACGGCCTTGAGAAAAAATGATGCTTTCGGAGAAGCATACCCCGAAAGGTTGGAAATGAAGGGTCAATGTCCAACTGAGTTCAGCAGGCGGTAATTCTCACAGCCCTTCTGATTTCCCATGTCGCAGGCTTTTCCAAAATATGATTTTGCCGTCTTTTTGTTTTTCTTAACGCCAAAACCGTTGAAATAATCAATTCCTACATTAAAACAGCCAATAGAGCTGTTCAGTTTACAGGCTTTTTCACTGTATTTGTGCCCCAGCTGATAGTTTTGCTTTACCCCAAGCCCCTCGTTGTACAGCGCTCCTAAGGCAGAACAGCCATTGCCGTTATTTAACTTGCAGGCTTTCTCAAAGTAATTTTTGGCCTTAAAATAGTCTTGTGTTACTCCATCGCCGGCTGCATACATATTTCCCATGGCATAACATCCGATACTATGGTCAAGAGAGCAATGCGCATCAAATATATCTATTGCTTCATTATAATTCTGATTAACTCCACGTCCATTAAGATACATATAGCCAATATTGGTGCACCCTTCATTATTTAAGTTTTTTGAACATGCCATTTTATAATGAAACATTGCCATTTTATAATCCTTTGGAACACCAACACCTTGCTCATACATAACACCAATCATATTACAACTATTTTCGTTTTTTAAATCTTTGCAAGCTTTATCGTAATGTTCTTTGGCAATATTATAATTTCTGCTTACTCCTCTACCATAAAAATATAAATCTCCCAGACGATCACAGCCTGGACCATCGTTATTATTGCATGCCAATCTGTAGTATTTTCTGGCTTCTGCTAAATCCTGATTTACTCCCAGACCATCTTCGTATACAGCACCTAAAAAACTGCAACCGGAAGCATTGTATAAATCACAGGCCTTTGTAAAATATTTTTTTGCTTCGTAATAGTTTTGTTTTAAACCAAATCCGCCATTTATAAGCAAAATTCCAATATTTTTACAGCTGAGTCCGTTATTCTTATTGCAGGCTTTATCATAATATTTTTTGGCTTCTTTATAATCTTTCTTAACTCCTTCGCCTTTTGCGTAATAGACACCAAGGTTGTTACAGCTTTCCCGGTGGTTTAAACGACATCCTTTTTCATAGTAAGTTAT
>NZ_JBGVBR010000249.1:0-40344 GCF_045225735.1 Succinimonas sp.
GGACTGGCCGGAGGATCGCTTTCCCCTGACTCCGGAGAAACCTCGGGAGCTTCCGGAGGAACATCTGCCTGAACTTGGTTAACGTTCTCCTGGAGAGATTCCGGACAGCTGGCAGCCGTAAGCGCAGCGGCCTCCGTTTCCGTTCCGGCGGAATTTTCAGATTCAGCATCAGCTTCCGGTTCCGCAGACTTGCTGCTGTCTGTCTTCTGATTACGGGGCACGGCCAAAGCGCCCTTTCCCACATTGAGATAATCCCGGTAAAGCTCTCTGCTGTAAAGCACCTTCCCGTCCAGCAAAGTGTCCAAGTTCTTCTTGATAAGATTCTTCATGGACTGCATGGCGTGAGGGGATAGATTCTCCCCGGTTCTGAGAGCAATGATATCGGCGCCGTTATAGGCATCGCTCATGGAAATGCTGCCAATCATCTCCGGCATGATTTCCCGGAATCCGGTGCCGCTCTGATAGAGATACCACTTTCTGGGCATAATAGGAGCGCCGGAATCAGCTTCCGAACTCAGATCGATGCCGTAGCCCAGCTCCTCCAGAAGAGCCAGCTCAAACTGCCGGAGCGTCCAGGATTCGGGATAGCCCTCCTCCAGACGCGTTAAAGCATCAAGATAGGCGGCAAAAAGAATCTGACTGCTGTCCTCGATTTTATAAAGGGCTGCCAGAAGCTCATTAACATACAGAGCGGAAAACAGCACCGGCGGAAGATACTGAAACTGCCGGCCGCTGACCTCGCAGCGGGCCAGTGTTTTCAGGGACTTATCCGTGCCGCTCAGGGTCAGCTTCAGAGGCACAAAAACCTGCAAAGCCGCCTTCAGGCTGCTTCTCTTGCTTTTAGCGCCCCGGGCGACAAACGATATTCTCCCGAAATCAGCGGTAATGGCATCCACCAGAAGTGAATTCTCCTGATACGGTACGGCATGGAGGACGAACCCCACAGTATTTTTTTGATTTGCTTTACTGTACATTTAAACTAACTTTCAAAATCCATATAACCCAGGGAACGAAGGGCTCTGGCATCATCAGACCATCCGCTCCTGACCTTAACCCACAGCCCGAGATACACCTTATTCTCAAGCATTTTTTCTAAATCCTTTCTGGCTTCCGTGCCGATGGTTTTCAGCTTCTGTCCTTCGGTTCCGATAATCATTTTCTTCTGGCCTTCTCTTTCCACCAGAATCACCGCGGAAATGGAAACCCGGCCGCTCTCTTCAACAGTGTATTCCTCGATCTCCACAGCCACGCTGTACGGGAGCTCCTGTCCGGTAAAACGCATCAGCTTTTCGCGGATCACCTCTGCTGCGATAAAACGCATGGAACGGTCAGTGACATAATCCTCCGGGAAGCAGAATTCTCCCTCCGGTAGATGCGCCCGGGCAATTGTCCTGAGCTCGTCCACATTGGTGCCCTGCTTGGCGGACACGGGAATAACGTCCTTGAAGGGCATGAGCGCTGACAGCTTTTCAATCACCGGCAACAGCTCCGCCTTGTCATGAATTTCATCAATTTTGTTGATCACCAGAATAACCGGAACGGACAGCTTTTTCAGCTTTTCCAGCACCATTTCGTCATCCCGGGTCCATCTGGTGCAGTCCGTTACGAAAAACACCAGCTCCACATCCCGGAGGGAGCTTTCCGCCGCCCGGTTCATGAGGGCATTGATGGCCCGCTTTTCCTCGATATGGAGTCCCGGAGTGTCAACGTAAACGGTCTGATAATTTCCGGCGGTATCAATTCCCAGAATTCTGTTTCTGGTAGTCTGGGGCTTCCGGGAGGTAATCGAAACCTTCTGTCCCAGAATATGATTCATCAGAGTGGACTTGCCGGCATTGGGACGCCCCACAATGGCCACAAAACCGAAATGCTTCGCAGATCCGCTGTTGTCTGTCATATAAAATTCCTGTTAATCCTTAGCTCCGGCCCTACGCGCGTGAATAAGGTCAAGAGCTTTCTGAGCGGCGTTCTGTTCGGCGCCTCTTCTGGTGGAACCGTAACCCACCAGAGTCTCCTTGATAAAAGTGCATTCCAGATTCACGGTAAACTGCTGATTGTGATCCTCGCCGGTAATGCTGACTACCCGGTAAACCGGAAGGGATTGATGCCGGCCCTGGAGATATTCCTGAAGCTGGGTCTTGGGATCCTTCTGATCAAATCCGGGGTGCACCGTCCTGAGCTTTTCGGCAAACCAAGTCTGCACCAGTTCCCGCGCCTTCTCAAAATTCCGTCCGGAATCGAGATAAACGGCGGCCAAAGTCGCCTCCACCACATCGGCAAGTATGGACTCCCGGCGGAATCCGCCGCTTTTAAGTTCTCCGGGCCCCATAATCAGATATTCGCTGAGATTAAAGCCCCGGGCAATTTCCGCTAAGGTGGATTCCCGCACCAGAGTGGAACGCATTCTGGTGAGATCCCCCTCGCCGACCTTGCTGAAACGATGGTAAAGCTCGTCTGCAATTATAACCCCGAGAATGGAATCTCCAAGAAATTCCAGCCTCTCATAATGCACCGGACTCGCGCTTCTGTGAGTCAGCGCCTGTATCAGGTAATCGCGATTGGCAAAGGCATACCCGATGATTTTTTCGTAGCCGCCCAGTTTGTCAACAGCGTTGCCGCATGTCATGCCAGATGCTTTCATTTTTTTAATTTATGCCGCCTATTCTGTCAATTTTTATTCCGCCGTCCATAGTGCAGCTGAACCAGACTGCCACGGCCCGTCCCAGAAGGTAGTCATCCGGAACAAAGCCCCAGTAACGGCTGTCCCTGCTGTGCTCGCGGTTATCCCCCATGGCAAAGTAATGCCCCTCCGGAACCACCCAGTCCCCGTGAATATTGCCGATAACATTGGAGCTGCCGTCGTCAAAGAAGGTTTCGGGAGTCACAACGCCGCGATCTCTCATAATTTCATGGGACACACCCAGAAGATCCTCGTTTTCCATAATGCCGCTCTCGCTGGGATACGCCGGATTTCTTTCCAGATAAAGCTGCAGAGATTCCGGAAGTTCCCTGGCGGTGATATGCTTAAGTTCATGAGAGCCCTTCTCCTGAATATGGAGCTCCCCCTTGCTTACCACAATGCGATCCCCCGGAAGGCCGACGATTCTCTTGATGTAGTCAATGGAAGGATCCTCAGGATATTTGAATACCACCACATCGCCCCGCTGCGGAGTTCCGGTGGCATAGAGCACTTTATTGGTGAAGGGGTTTCTCAGGCCGTAACGAAACTTTTCAATAAGAATAAAGTCTCCCCGGGTCAGAGTCGGCATCATGGAGGCGGAAGGTATTCTGAAGGGCTCGTAGACAAAGGAACGCACCAGAAGCACTGCCAGAAGCACCGGAAAACAGCTCACCAGATTGCCCCAGAGACCGCCGGCCTCCAGAATTTCGCTCTTCTCCTTGCGGGTCAGAGGCACCCGGGCCTCCTCCTCGGCCTTACGGAGCTCTTCCTTTCGCTGCTTTCTGAAACAGAACACGTCAAAGAGCCACATGATTCCGGTAAGAGCCGTGGAACCTATCAGAACAAGAGTAATCGTATTCATAATTTTCTCCCGGAATCCCTAGTCGCTGCCCACCTGCAGAATCGCCAGGAAGGCTGACTGCGGCACCTGCACCCGGCCGATGGCCTTCATGCGCTTTTTGCCCTCTTTCTGCTTTTCCAGAAGCTTTCTCTTTCTCGTAATATCCCCGCCGTAGCACTTAGCCAGCACATCCTTTCTCAGAGCCTTTACCGTGCTTCTGGCGATAATCTGATTCCCGATGGCAGCCTGAATGGCGATATCAAACATCTGTCTGGGAATCAGCTCCTTCATCTTATCCACCAGGAGCTTGCCCCGGTTCATGGCATTGGACTTGTGGGTAATCACCGCCAGAGCGTCAACCCGCTCTCCCGCAATAAGAATATCCATGCGCACCATGTCGGCAGCCTGAAATCTCTTGAAGCCGTAGTCCAGAGAAGCGTACCCCCGGGATACCGACTTCATCCGGTCAAAGAAATCCAGCACCACCTCCCCCATGGGAATTTCATAGGTGAGAGCCACCTGAGCGCCGTGATAAACAAGACCGGTCTGAATGCCGCGCTTTTCCTGACAGAGCTGCATGACATCACCGAGACACTGCTGGGGCATCAGCATGCGGCATTCCGCAATGGGCTCGCGAATTTCGGAAATGGAATTAACCGCCGGAAGATTTGCCGGAGAATCCACCATTTGAATGGATCCGTCGGTCATCACCACCTCATAGATTACCGTAGGGGCGGTGGTGATAAGATCCAGGTTGTATTCCCGCTCCAGACGCTCCTGAATGATTTCCATATGGAGCATGCCCAGAAAGCCGCAGCGGAAGCCGAAGCCCAGAGCCTTGGACTTTTCCGGCTCAAAAAACAGGGAAGCATCATTGAGAGACAGCTTGTCCAAAGCATCCCGGAAATTTTCATAATCATCGGTGGATACCGGGAACAGTCCCGCATAAACCTGCGGCTTGACCTTTTTAAAGCCCGGAAGAGGATCCGGAGCCCCGTCCTTGGCATTGGTTATGGTATCCCCCACCGGGGCTCCGTGAATGGTCTTGATACCGCAGACCACCCAGCCTACTTCGCCGGCGGTGAGCTCCTTGCGATCCACCCTCTTGGGGGTATAAATACCGACCCTGTCCACATTCCAGGATACCCCGGTGGTCATGATCTTTATCTTATCGCCCACTTTAACGGAGCCGTCCACCACTCTGACCAGGGAAACCACCCCCATATAATCATCAAAGTAGGAATCAATAATAAGAGCCTTAAGAGGGCCGTCCGGATTACCTTGGGGGGCCGGAATTTTGGAAACGATCTCCTCCAGCACCTGCTCTACGCCGACTCCGGTTTTAGCGGAGCATCTTACGGCATCAACGGCATCAATCCCCACGATGTCTTCTATTTCATCACAGACTCTTTCCGGGTCAGCGGTGGGCAGATCGATCTTGTTAAGCACCGGCAGCACCTCAAGACTAAGATCCACCGCCTGGTAGCAGTTAGCCAGCGTCTGAGCCTCCACTCCCTGGGTGGCATCCACCACCAGAAGAGCGCCTTCGCAGGCCGCCAGAGAGCGAGACACTTCGTAGGAAAAATCCACATGTCCCGGAGTGTCAATAAAGTTGAGTTCGTAATCCTGACCGTCAGAAGCCCGGTAATTCAGCGTGACCGCCTGAGCCTTGATGGTGATGCCCCGTTCCCTTTCGATATCCATGGAGTCCAGCACCTGTTCCTGCATTTCCCGGACAGTCAGACCGCCGCATATCTGAATCAAACGGTCGGAAAGGGTTGATTTGCCATGATCAATATGGGCAATTATTGAAAAGTTTCTAATATTCTTCATAGGTATTCAGGAACAGCTCCGGCGCAAACACACTTTGCTTGTCAAAACAAAAGAGGATTATAACAGATAAGAGCCGGAACATTTGAGGATCTTACGACTTTACATCAGATTTGCAGCCCGGAACCGCCGGCAAAATGCCGACCATCCGCGGCGCCCAGATGGTTTTTACAAAGATTCGGGAAAGAAAAACGGCGAGACAGAAGCCCAGAGTCAGCCCGGCAAAGGCTCCGGCAATACCGGCAAGATCATTCTGAAATATGAGTTCAGCGGCCAGAGCTCCCGCCAGAAGTCCCAAAAGGGGCACCAGATAGGCAATAACGGCGCTTACCATGACGGAACTCTCCGGAACTCCGATGCGCGCCACATCACCGACCTTGGCATTAAGAGAATTCGGAACGCTGAAGATCACCGGCTTTTTGGAGGCGTCGGAATTGTCCTCGGGACACGACGCAGTTCTGTCAGAGCAAGATCCGCAGATCCCCCGCACTCCCTGCTCGCATACCGCCAGGCCATCCCCGGAGATGCTTCTGACAACCGCCAGAGTTTCGGTCATATGCTTCTGAGACAAATCAACCTCCCCGGTAGGATTCGGCGATCCTCTTTTCAGCCTCAAGAGGCAAATCACCCACGGCGACTATCTCATAGGGAGGCGCCTGATGACGGTAAAGATTGGTTCGGCCCTGCCGCACCACCGGAAAATCCATATTTCCGATAAGGGGAATCCGGTAGATGGAAAAGTCCGCAATGCCATCGGAATAAACAATGTGCTCCACGGTATCCAGCCCGTCTCCCAAAGCATAGCGCTGCGAAAACACCGGTTCAAATCCCGGAGGCAGCTCCTTCAATGACCAGGAAAACTTTTCCAGCGGCTCGGCATTGTCTGCCGGATTGGGGAAGGATTCGCTGGCATTCTCCACATTAAGCACCTTGGCGTTGGGAGTGTCAGATACCGCGAGATTTACGGCATTGAAGCTTTCCATCAGGCTGTCATTGCCCATGCCGGGATTGTGATGCACCACCTCGGCGCCAAGAAGAATGCCGGTTTTGGAGTCCACATGAAGAATGTAGCTGTAACGGTAATTATCCATGGCAGTGAGGCGGATTTCCCGGGCCAGCCGTCCGGCAATGCGCTTTTCTCCCAGCAGCACGGGAGTGTAGGATTTGAGAATTTTTTCAGCCGGCACCTGCATCAGTCTGACAAAAACAGACGGCAGGAGAGCATTCTTCACCGCAAAGGGCTCGGTGCCGTAGGCGAAGTAGACGATAAGTCCGCCTTTAGTGAAATATCCGGAGGGTTCTCCGTTGAGAAAAAGCCAGTGAGAAATGCTGCCGGCTTCGGTAAGTCCGTGGGAAAATGACACCGGCTCTATCTGACCGGCGCTGACTCTGGTAAAGAGAAGTTCGTAATTTTTAGAGGTGGACGCCTTCTGCATATCAGCAAAAAGCACCCGGGCCTCATCGCTGTCAGCAGACATATCATAATCTTCTGCCTGGGCCAGTGCTGCCATCCCGGCCAGGAGAGGAACAATCAAATACCTTAAAAATGTCCGCATCGGTAACCGCATCCTGCCTTTTTACATACCGACAGTTCTTAACACCCTCTCGTGATCATTAAGGATCGCATCCAGAGTTGTGAGCTCCCGGTTTTTCTTAGCCGCTTTGATTTTTTCCAGTTCACCGGCTTCGCGGGAATGCCGGGCAGTGCCATTATAACCGCCGTAGAGCTTGTCGGAACCGTCCGGTATTGCCGTTACCACCGGAGCCACGCTGGTGTTGGTCACCGGAGAAGCCATCACAGCCTTGTGTCCGCCCAGATAGCTCTGTTCCGCAAATTTTCCTGCGGTATCGCTTTGGCCGTTCCAGAGAGAGGCCCCGAACACGCAGAGACAGGCCACGCCGGCTGCCACGGCAATCTGGCCCATATCATGCCACATTCCGCTGAAGCCGCTGAAGCGCTTTTTCTGAGCCCTGGCAGCTTCGGAAGACGGCACGGCGTCCTCATCGTTTGCCGCTCTCGGCTGCAGCGCCGGTTCCCGGGAAACCTCAAGAGCCACAGCATCTGACAGGGCCGCAAAGTCGATTCCTTCCGGAATTTCGTCTCTGAGGCCGGCACGGATTTCAGACATGGCTGCAAATTCCTTCATGACTTCTTCATCGTCAAGAAGGGATTCCAGCGTCCTGTCATCAATGGCGGCGCCGTCAAAATAAGCTGAAAGAAGTTCTTGCTGTTCTTTAGTCATAAACACACCCTTAAGCCTTGCTGTTCAGCCTTTCTCCGGACTCGGTAAGCTTTCTGTTGATGATTTCGCGGGCCCTGGAAATACGGGATTTGACCGTACCCACAGGACAACCCATCACATCAGCAATCTCATCATAAGACATGTCGTCTATTTCTCTGAGAGTAATCGCCTGCCTGAGATCATCCGGAAGAGACTGAAGAGCTTCCTTAATTACGCGCTTAACATCAGAGCTTTCCAGAATATTTTCCGGATTGTCTCCCTGATGCAACCTTTCCGAACCGTCGTAAGCCTCAATGTCAGGAGTATCCACATCAACGGATATCCCTCTGCCGGCATTCTTTACAACGAAATTCTTTGCTGTATTGACAGTTATGCGGTAGAGCCAGGTGTAAAAGGCGCTTTCCCCGCGGAAGCTCTCCATGGCCCGATAGGCCTTGATGAAGCTTTCCTGCGCAATGTCCTGCGCATCAGCAGGATTTGCCGCAAATCTCTGAGCTATCCCGGCAACCTTGTACTGATATTTTTTCACCAGCAAATCAAAGGCATGCCTGTTCCCGCGCTGCACCAGTCTTACCAACTGTAAATCAGCATCCTGCTCACTCATGAAATATGGTTCCCATAACTGTCTGGAACTCAGCTACACACAGTTAGACGCGTGTATACGTAAAAAGTTCAATACCAGGTAAAAATAAAGGTGAATGTCAACGTTCCGGGGCCGGTTCTGTCAGGGAACAAGCCCTTGCTGTCAGCCATTCCGCCCAGATTCAGATCACGCCGCGCTCCTGAAAACCGCCTCCGAAAAACCGCACTATTCTAGCATATTAATGCTGACTCCTCTTTCCAATTGCAACTTTGCTCAAAAATTAACTGCTTTATCCGGCGGCAATTTTTCATAAAAAAGCATTTCAAGTAGAATACTGACATGTTTTGAGAGAGGCAAAAAACGAGACCGGGGGACGAAAAATGAGTGATGCAGAGGATCTGAAAAACAGCAAAAATTTCGAAAAATCCGCCAAAACCGGAGCATCAGCTAAGCCCGGGAGACTGGCGGCAACCGTCAAGGCTCTGGCCGGAATCATCTTCTGTCTTTATTTTTTTGCGGTGATGCACCTGGACATTGCGGCCCAGGCTCCCGGTCTGGGCAGCCCGGGGAACCTGCTGACCCTGGCCTTCGGATCCCTTATTACCGGACTCGGTCTCATCTATCCTCTGGCCCGGAGGCAGAAGGAAATTTATTTTTCCAGACTGCTCCTGCCCCTCGTCTTTGGCGCTCTGGCATTTCTGGCCGCCTCCCTCATGCATTTCTGGCAGAAGGGTCTCGTGAACTTTGAACCGGCCATCTGGGGCTCCCTCATTACCCTGTTTGTTTTTGCCCTGGGGCAGTTCCGCCTCTCCCCGGCAGGCATCCGGGCCATTCTGAGCATCATCGCCGTTTCAGGCATCATCGAGGCGGTTATCGGCATCTGGCAGGGCATGCATGGCACTGTTCCCCGGGGCTGCTTTCCCTCTCCGTGGCCCCTGGGGATTTTTCTGAACACCGCCATAGCCGCAGCTCTCTGGGTGCTGATAACCTCGGAAAGAGTAACCTTTCTGCGGCTCCTCATCACCGTAATCACCGTGGGCGCCTCTCTTGCGGCCATGACATACATTCACGACATTACCCTCTTCAACATAGCCGTGCTTACCGCCATGCTGGGTTTTCTGGCCTTTTCCAAATCGGAAAACTCTCTGATCTCCCGGGACAAGGCCCTGATTTACATCACGATGACGCTGACCTTTACCGGCATTATCGCGTCCATATTTTTATCAAAATTCGAGCACATCGGCGTGGCTGTCGAAAATGACTTTGTCCATCGGATGATCAAGGACGCTCCCTTTGCCGGACACGGCTTCGGAACCTTTGTCAGGACGCATACCGAATGGCTGTTTCAGAATATCCCGACTCTCCCCTACGCTCCGCCCGCAGAAGGCAATCTTCTGCGCATTCTCGCCATCGAAGGAGGCGCGCCGGCCATTATCGGCATTGTGTTCTTTGCCTATGCCATCGTACGCTCGGCTCTCTGCAAGGAAAGAAGGCTGTATGCCAGTCTGGGCATTCTGACCCTGTCCCTGCCCGTTATTTCCGCAGTGATAATTAACTCCTGCCTGGAGGAGGCCTATATCCTCCCCCTCTGTCTTGGTATTTTTGCCGTTCTGGCCGATCCCCCGTACTCCGGCAAAACAGCGAAGTTCCGGAGCGTGGAAGCATTTGCCTTAGGCGGCGCTGCGCTCCCCGTCGCGACTCTGGCCTTTGTGATTACCGGCCTTATGAGCCTTCCGGCGTTAAACAGCATGATCGCAGCGAACACCTTCCAACTTACCGCGGAAAACAGAATCCTGAATCCTATTCCCCGGCTGGGAGAATTTGTGAGGGGGCGGGACACCGAAGCCACCGCAAATGCTCTTAACACGGGCATTGCCGGACTGATACTGGAATCCCGGATGAATCTGGAAAACTCCCTCCCGTACACCGTAAGCTGCAGCTCCCTCAAGGCTGCCCGGGATGCCGATGAAGAGCTGGCCCGGGAAAAATCGTTCCTCAAAAAAGCGGCCCCCGATTTCAGGCTTCCGGAACCGGATTTATCCAATGCCTTCATAACCTATATCTGCGGCGACACGGACAAGTACCTCTCACCGAAGCAGCGGGCCCGCAATTCATATTTCTACTACAGAACCAGACTCATGAATTCCGAAAAGGAAAACGGCATTGCCGGCATCCCGGCAATAGTCACCAGCCCTGTTTCCTATATCCTGTTCAAGGCCGCGGAGCATTACGCGGGAGAGAAGAAGGATAAAAAGGAGAATAAGGAGAAAGCCGCCGAGAAATGAGAAACAGGACAGTCTGAAGAGAAAGAGCTTGCCGAAATGGCCTCATCCTCTTTGTTGCGGCAAAGGGGGATTACTCCGGGAACTCTGTTGCCGCATCTAATCCCCGGCAATCCTCCCATTTGTAAAAAATCCCTCAATGTTGCATAATCATCGTCTCAAGGAGAACACACAGTCATGGATTCAGAATTTGAGACACTGCCCGCCGGAACAGAAAATGCCGTTATCGTGGAGGAAACAGAGGCTGCCCAGCTTCCCACCCCCTTTGGCATCTTCACCATCAAAGCCTTCCGGGATTCCCAGCGCAAGGAGCACGCCGCCATCTACATGGGAGATCCGGCCGCCCCGGAGCCGGTGCTGGCCAGAATTCATTCGGAATGTCTCACCGGAGACACGCTTTTCAGTCTTAAGTGCGACTGCGGTTTTCAGCTGGAGGCCGCCATGCAGAAAATCGCCGCGGAAAAGCGCGGCGTTATCCTCTATGTCCGGCAGGAGGGCCGGGGCATCGGACTTTTTAACAAGATCCGGGCCTACCATCTGGAGGACAAGGGCCTTGACACCGTGGACGCCAATGTCCGGCTGGGCTTTCCGCCGGATGCCCGGCGCTACGAGATCTGCGCCGACATGTTTGCAAGACTGGGGGTGAAGGCGGTGAAGCTCCTGACCAACAATCCCTCCAAAATCGCGGAAATGCAGAAGTACCACATAAACGTAGTGGAACGGGTTCCTCTGGAGGTCGGCCGCAACAAATACAACAACGACTACCTTAACACCAAGGAAACCCGCATGGGACATCTTCTGGGACATCAGCCGGACTGACCGGAGATCCCCCGCCCCGGCTCCCGGAAAACCGGGAGCCTCCGGGGCTGTGCCTGACTTTTGCCCGGCTCTCCTCGCCCGAACGCTCTTCTTCTCTCCCCAAAAATCCCCTCCCCCGCTCCAAAAGTCACGCCAAGGCCACGTCACAGTTGTAAAATAACAGCATCGCAACTACCGGGACATTTATCATGGACGAAAATACTGCAAACAGACATGTGGTTCGCCACACTGACGTACTTATTATTGGCAGCGGCGCCGCCGGTCTTTCTCTGGCGCTCTGTCTGGCCAAAAAGGCCGGCGTTACGGTTCTTTCCAAAGCCACCGCCAATGCCGGTTCGACCAATTATGCTCAGGGCGGCATAGCGGGAGTTTACAATACCTGCGATGATGACGATTCGGTGGAGGAACACATCGAGGATACCATGATAGCCGGAGGCGGGATCTGCGATCGCAGCGCCGTGGAGTTCACTCTCAGAAACGCCCATGACAGCATTGAATGGCTCATCAAAGAAGGCGTGCCCTTTGATGAAAAGGAAGAACCCAAAACCGAGGAACAGTCTCCCTACCACCTGCACCGTGAAGGCGGACACTCCCACCGGAGGATTTTCCATGCGCAGGATCATACCGGACATACCATTCAGGACACCCTGCTAAATCAGGCTTCCCAGAATCCGAACATTACCCTGCTGGATCATTACAACGCCATTGACCTCATCACCACCAAGAAGCTGGGACTGGCCGGAAACCGGGTGCTGGGAGCTTATGTATTCAACATCAAAACCAACCAGGTGGAAACCATTCTGGCCAAGTTTGTCGCTCTCTGCACCGGCGGCGCTTCCAAGGTTTATCAGTACACCTGCAATCCCGAGGTTTCTTCCGGAGACGGCATCGCCATTGCCTGGCGGGCCGGCTGCCGGGTGGCCAATATGGAATTCAACCAGTTCCACCCCACCACTCTTTACAATCCCAATGATCGGAACTTCCTGCTCACCGAAGCCCTCCGGGGAGAGGGAGCTCTTCTGAAGAGACCTGACGGCACCCGCTTTATGCCGGACTATGATGAAAGAGGCGAACTGGCGCCCCGGGATATTGTGGCCCGGGCCATTGACCATGAAATGAAAAAGCTGGGGGCGGACTGCATGTTCCTGGATATCAGCCACAAACCGGCAGATTTCATCATGAAGCATTTCCCCACCATCTACGAGCGCTGTCTCAAGGCCGGGGTTGACATGACGAAGGAACCGATTCCGGTAGTTCCCGCTGCCCACTTTACCTGCGGCGGCGTCATGGTGGACAGACGCGGCAGAACGGACATTGAATGCCTCTATGCCGTTGGCGAGGTATCCTATACCGGACTTCACGGCGCCAACCGTCTGGCTTCAAACTCTCTTCTGGAATGCGTGGTATACGGGAGAGCCGCCGCCGAGGATATTCTGGCCCGGCTTCCTATTGCCATTGAGCCTCCGGAGGTGCCCGACTGGGATGAAAGCCAAGTAACCGATGCCGATGAGGAGGTGGTTATTCACCATAACTGGCATGAGCTCCGGCTCATGATGTGGGACTATGTGGGCATTGTGCGCACCGATAAAAGACTGGAAAGAGCTTTGCACAGAATTAAGCTTCTGGAAAGCGAGGTCAATGAGTTCTACTCCAATTTCCGGGTAACCAGCAACCTTCTGGAGCTTAGAAATCTGCTTCAGGTGGCTGACCTCATTGTCCGTTCCGCCATGAAGCGGAAGAACTCCGTGGGGCTCCACTACAACGTGGATCATCCCGAGGCGCCCAAGGACTGCAGACCCACAATTCTCAGCCCCTATGAGATGTAATCCCCGGCCGGAATAACCCGGAAAACGGCGTCTTTCCGCAGGAAGGATGCCGTTCTTTATGCCGGAAGGAACCACTGTCGCTATTTCCCGGCTTTGCTTGTTGATAACTCTGTTGATATCTCTGGGTATTACTTGTGCATAAAACTGCTGACAAATCTGTGCAGCACTGAATGTCTTATGCAGCCTATAAAGAAAAAGCTCTCGAATGGAGATTGATAAAAAGCTTATGAATATTCATGACTATCTGGTTTATTCCGCAGATCTCACCCTGAGGATAGCGGCTTCTATTATGTTGCGGTTAATCATGCGCCGTTTTCCGAAGAAATACTCGTTTGCCAGGAATGGAACACCCAGGGGGAAGATCAGGAGGATGCTGTGGATATGGCAAAGGATTTGATTATCACCCTTGCCGAATGCTTTATTGAGGAAAAAGCGGTGTTTCCGGCCGCCGTTCCTCTTAAGCAGGGACAGTTTGAGGTTAAGCTCCCGTATCACGTGGCATTAAAAATCATGCTCAGAAACCTCATGATAACTGAACAGTGCCGTATTACGGATCTTGCTCTGTACTCCGGGGTCTCAAAACAAAAAGTAAGAAAACAGCTTGATTTGCGAAGGAAAACCCATATAGATACTCTGGCGCAGTTCTTTAAGGCTCTGGGACATCCTTTAAAAATCGAGTGCTGATTATAGCTGCGCATTCCCGAACTATGCCAAACTCCCCAGAAGCTCGCTGAATACCGGATAGCGGATTCCGGTATCACTTACCCGGATCTCCGCCGAGGTGGCGTAGATATCCTCCAAAATCCCGGCGGTAAGCTCCCGGGCCGGAAACTCCCGAAATTCGCCGTTCCTTAAAAAGGCCCCGATAAACCCCGGATAATCCCCAAGGTTAAGAGCAAACAGGGGATCGTGGGTTACAAACACTATGCCCGGCAAGGATTCCTTTGCCTTATCAGCATTCTTATCAACAATGTTATTCACAGGTTTTACGGTATTATCAACAGAATTCTCACCGTTATCATCAACATATTCACAATTTTGTCCACAACCACGGTCAGTCATCATCAGCCCTCTGATAAGCCGGTAAAACTCTGCCTTTTTGCTGACATCAAGATTGGCCTCCGGTTCATCAAGTACCAGAAACCGGCCGTCCTGCATCAGAGCCCGGGCCAGGGAAACCAAAGCCAGCTCCCCGCCGGATATTCTGTCGGTATAAGAATCCCGGAGATGCCAGATGCCCAGCCTTTTTAAAATACCGTCCGCATCATTTTCAGCGCAGGCAGCGCCGGAGGATCCTCCGGCAGCCCTCGCATTGCTCCTCCCCCCTCTCCCAAAAACCCCCCGGGCGCGTCCCAGAATGACGGTTTCCCGCACGGTTAACGGAAACCCCGTCTGAAAGCTCTGGGGCACATAGGAAAAGAGTCCGCCCAGTCCCGCCTTCCTTCTTTTCAGGAGCGCTTCAGAAAGCGGCGCTCCGTCCAGCAGGACGGAGCCGGAACGGGCCGGAATAAGCCCGGCGAGGGTCTTCAGGAAGAGAGATTTTCCGGAGCCGTTCCGGCCCAGAATAATAAGAAACTCCCCTTCGGAAACCCCGCCCCGGATGCGGACTCCGTTAATGAGCTCGAGAGCATTAAATTCCAGTCTGGACATACTTCCTCCGGGTGAGATACAAGAGTCCCAGAAAAACGGGGGCTCCGATGATGCTGGTCATAATGCCGATGGGGATTTCGTGCGGGATGAGAGCGCGGGACAGGAGATCGCAGAGCATCAGAAAGGCCGCTCCGGTAACAAAGGAACAGGGGAGCAGAAATACATGGCTTCTGCCAAAGGCAAAACGCAGGATGCCGGGGACAATAAGAGACACCCAGGCAATAATCCCGCCCACGGCCACTGTAGCCGAGGAAGCCATGGTGGCCAGAAAAAGAATTATGAATATCAGGGGCTTTACCCGCACTCCCTGAGTTTCCAGCACCTCATGAGGCAGGGACAGCACATCCAGGGAACGGGCCAGAAACCACAGAGCCAACGCCGGGATAAGACCAAACACCAGAAGAAGCAGTATATCCTCCATACTCGCCCCGTTAAGCGCTCCCATCATGTAGTAGGAGGCCCCGAAAATGGAGCTTTCATTAGGGAGAAAGTATCTTAAAAAATTAAGCCCGGCCGAAAACAGCGCCGATGTCACCACTCCCACCAGGATGAGCAGCACTACAGAAAACCCCCCTCTTCTGGTCATCAGAAACGCCACGAACAGCACCAGCAGCATAGCCAGCATGCCGGTTACGAATGAAATCACCGGCAGAAACCAGAAGCCCGCTCCGAAGATCAGTCCCAGCATGATCCCAATTACCGAACCCGCCGAGGAGCCCAGAAGATCCGGAGATACCAGAGGATTCTGAAACACCCCCTGATAGGCGGCTCCGGCCACTGCCAGAATCCCGCCGGAAAGAAAAGCCGCCAAAACCCGCGGTAAGCGGATATTCCAGAGGATCGTCTCCTGAGCTTCCGTGAGATCCCAGGGGAGAAGGAATCCCGCGCTCCCGAGAGAAAGGGACAGCATGAAGAGACCGCAAAGTCCGATAAGGGCCAAAAGCCAGAAACCGGAAATAACGCCGCCCCTGCTCCCGGGCATTTGCCCTTCCCCGTCCCGCCTGTTATCTTCTCTCATGTTGCCACGGCTTCCTCTAAATATATCCCTTCAGAAATTCCCCGCTTCAGGAATTCCCCGGTTTCTTAATCCTTCGCAGCTCAAAAACAAAAAGGGGGAAGACCCCGAGTCCTCCCCTTTTATAACCTGTCCATATGCAAATGCCAGGATATCAGTTCCGCAAAACCTTCCCGCTGCTATTCGAATACCACATTCGACATCACATCGGATTCCTTGACGCCGCCGGCCAGCTTGATCATGAGGCGTACCTCGTTCTCAGAATCAGCGTAGTGGAGAGCATCGCTGTAGCTGATGATACCCTGCTGATAGAGATGGTAGAGACTCTGGTCGAAGGTGGTCATACCGGCTTCCGGAGACTTCTGCATGATTTCCTTCAGCTTGAAGAGCTCATTCTTCTGGAGACAGTCTGCCACCGTCGGAGTGTTCACCAGAATATCGAATGCCGCGCGGCGTCCGCCGGTGGTAGTTTCAATAAGCTGCTGCGCGATAATGGCTCTCATGTTCACCGAAAGGTCAAACAGCATCTGTCTCTGAGCGCTCTCCGGCACCAAATGGAGGATACGGTCAATCGCCTGGTTAGCGTTGTTGGCGTGGAGGGTTGCCAGCACCAGGTGACCGGTTTCAGCGAATGACAGGGCAAACTCCATGGTTTCCCGGGAACGGATTTCGCCGATAAGAATAACGTCCGGAGCCTGACGGAGAGCTGATTTCAGCGCCGAGTCAAAGCTTATGGTATCAGTGCCTACCTCACGCTGAGTAATAAGCGATCTCTTGTGGTGATGCACATATTCGATAGGGTCTTCAATGGTGAGGATATGACCGTCGGAATTCATGTTGCGATAACCGATCATGGCTGCCTGAGTGGTGGACTTACCGGCGCCGGTAGCGCCCACGAACAGGAGAAGTCCGCGGTCTTCCATTACCCACTTGGTGAAGGTGGGGGGCAGGTGCAGCTCCTCGGTGGTGGGAATTCTCTCCACAATGCGGCGGAATACCACGCCCGGCATGGTCAGCTGCCAGAAGCAGCTTACACGGTAACGCCCCAGATCCGGCCGCTGAATAGCAAAGTTTGCTTCCCGCTGCTCGTTGAATTCCTTGAGCAAATCCGCGCGATCAGACATGGTTTCTCTGACAAATTCAGCAACCTGAGCCTGAGTGAGCTTGCCCTGCTCAATGGGAGTCAGATGGCCGTCAAGCTTAACCGCCGGCTCCAGCCCCACAGTCAGAAAAAGGTCTGAAGCGTTGTTATCATTCATGAAGCGCAGATAACGGTCAATCTTCAATGTATCCTGGATCATAAACCATTCCTCTTTAGAAACCGCCCATGGAGCTGGCTACGATGGCATTAGGATCGTGAGCCTTGCTGCGAGCTTCGGCGATGCTGATGATGCCGCGGGACACCAGCTTGCTTAAGGCACTGTCCAGGGTGCTCATGCCATGGCTGGCTCCGGTCTGGATGATAGAGTACATCTGAGCAACCTTGTCTTCGCGGATAAGGTTTCTGATGGCCGGAATGCCGATCATGATTTCGTGGGCCGCAACTCGGCCGCCGCCGTTCTTCTTAAGCAGGGTCTGAGAAATAACCGCATTCAGGGATTCTGACAGCATGGAACGCACCATGCCCTTTTCAGCGCCCGGGAACACGTCGATAATACGGTCGATGGTCTTGGCTGCGGAGCTGGTATGCAGAGTGCCGAACACCAGGTGTCCGGTTTCTGCGGCAGTCAGCGCCAGACGGACGGTTTCCAGGTCGCGGAGCTCGCCTACCAGAATGATGTCAGGGTCTTCACGGAGGGCAGAACGCAGAGCGTTGGAGAAGGACATGGTATCGCGGTGCACTTCACGCTGGTTAACCATGCAGAGCTTGTTATGATGCACAAACTCGATAGGATCCTCGATGGTAATAATATGGTCGTGCCGTGTGGAATTCACATAGTCCACCATGGCGGCCAGAGTGGTGGATTTGCCGGAGCCGGTAGGTCCGGTAACGAGAACCAGACCGCGGGGCGCGGAGGCAATCTTTTCAAAAACCTTCGGACAATTAAGCTGCTCCAGAGTGATAACCTTGGAAGGAATGGTACGGAACACTACCGCCATGCCGCGATCCTGATTGAACACATTAACACGGAAACGGGCCAGATTCGGCACTTCAAAGGAGAAGTCGCACTCCAGGGTTTCTTCGAACTCCTTTCTCTGATGGTCATTCATGATATCGTACACAAGGTTATGAACCGTTGTCTTGTCCAAAGGTTCCATATCCCTGACTTCCATGGTCAGCTTATCGGTAGTCTTAAGCTTGCGCATATCGCCATCGACGCGGATCATCGGGGGCACACCAGCTGAAAGGTGCAAGTCTGAAGCGTTGTTCTTTACACCGTAAAGTAGTAAATCTAGAATATCCATGGTTAATTCTCTGTCATCCAAAAAAGATAGTACGCCAAAATAACGGTACTGTTGCCTATGCTAAAGATACAAGAAAATCTTTCAAACGTAAAAGAAGAAATTATCAATTTTGCTACCTCTGTTAAACGCGACCCCGCAAACATCGCCCTTTTGGCAGTAAGCAAAACCAAACCTGCCGGCGCTGTGCTGGAAGCCTATCAGGCGGGGCAGCGGCTTTTCGGGGAATCCTACGCTCAGGAGGCCGCCGAGAAGATTCAGGAAATCCGGTCTCAGGGCATCCGGGACATTGAGTGGCATTTCATAGGTCCGGTGCAGGCCAATAAAACCCGGATCATTGCCGAGCACTTCGATGTAGTTGAAAGTCTCGACCGCGCCCGGATCGCCAAGAGACTTAATGACCAAAGACCGCCCCTGATGCCGGATCTCCGGGTGCTTATCCAGGTAAACATCAGCCGGGAGCCCCAGAAGTCCGGCATAGCTTTTGAGGAACTGCCGGATCTCCTGGATTTTATCGACTCCTCGTGCCCCAGACTTCAGGTCGCAGGACTCATGGGCATTGCCGAAAACGTCCGGGACAAAAGCGAAATTCTGCCGCAGTTTCAGGCCCTTAAGGATGCCTTTGACGATCTCTGCCGCAAGGGACGCCCGCTTACGGTGCTCTCCATGGGCATGAGCGATGACATGGCCGAAGCCATTGCCGCCGGAAGCACTGAGGTCAGGATCGGCACCGCAATTTTCGGAGCCAGACAGTATCACGTCTGACGTGTATTTTTTTTCTTGCTGTCCGGCCAAGAGAGGCCGGATCTGCAATTTCTGTCATGCATTGAGGAAAATATAATGAATACAGATAAAAAAATCGCCTTCATCGGCGGCGGAAACATGGCCGGAAGCCTGATCCAGGGACTCTGCCAGAGCGGTTATCCCGCAAAGAACATCACGGTTTCGGATCCCGTTACGGAAAAGGTTAACACCCTCAGGGACAAATTCGGCATCAATGGCGGCTCTGACAATGCCAAAGCCGCCCGGGATGCCGACGTCATCCTCTTTGCGGTTAAGCCCCAGATGATGGCCGAGGTTCTTTCCGGAATCGCCGCAGAAATTCCCGACTTCAAAGACAAGCTTCTGATTTCCATTATGGCCGGGGTAACCATTTCCCGCATCAGCGGCATTCTGCACGGCGCTCCGAGAATTGTCCGGGTAATGCCCAACACCCCTGCTCTCATCGGCATGGGCATGGCCGGTCTTTTTGCTTCAGAGGGCGCCATGCCGGAGGATCGGGATTTTGCCAGAGACGTGCTGGCATCCGTGGGCAAAGCAGTCTTTGTAAAAACCGAAGCCGGCATCGACGAGATCACCGCCCTTTCCGGCAGCGCCCCGGCATACTTTTTTTACTTCATGGAATGCATGGCGGAAAAGGCCAAAGCCTACGGCTATTCCGAAGAGGATGCCCGCATTATTCTGGAACAGGTGGCTAAGGGTTCTGCCGAAATGGTCATCAGAAATCAGGATAAAACCCTGGCAGAACTCCGGGCTGCGGTAACCTCCAAGGGCGGCACCACCTATGAAGCCATTAAGGTCATGCAGGAAAGAAATCTTGCCGAAATTATCAGCGCTGCCCTGGATGCCTGCAAAAACCGGGCGGAGGAGATGGGAAAGCAGTTTTAGGCTGCCGTCTTCCGTAACATAAATAAGCAGTTTGGCACAAAGCCGGTTAAAGCAGAGGTCTGAACACTTTCAGGCCTCTTTTTTTCAGAAGCGTTTTTTGGGACTTTACGAACAGCGTCGCGGTCTCTAAAATTACAGACAAATTTTCAAGAGCGGAGATCACCATGACTTACCAGTTCCTGCTGGCCTTCCTGCCGGCTCTGGTGTTTTTCACCAGATTTCTGATGGAATATACCGGCTGCGATTACTATCATCCGGCCTGCCGCTGGGTTACCAGAATCACCGACCTTCCCTTAAAGCTTGTTCCCGTAAAAAATTACCCAAAGCTCAACATCTCCGCCCTGATTGCGATGCTCATTATGGCTGAGGTTTTCGGGCTGGCATTTCTGTTCCTGATGATGCCGGCAAACGCCGTCATGAATTTTGACACCCTGTGGCGTCTTATGCTGCTGATTCCGGTATTTCTGATCTGGGCCGTGCTGCAATTCATGCTGTATCTGATGTTTATCGGCGCCATCCTGAGCTGGATTCCGTCAGCCTCTGTCACGCCCTGGAGCTATCTCTTTATGAAACTGACCTCGCCTCTGACAGCGCCCTTCGATCGCTTTATTCCGCCGGTGGGATTTATTTCGCTGTCATTTATGGCGGCCGCGCTCCTGATGAGCTTCGTGGTATTCAGCGTCATGCCGCGGGTAGTGGAATTCGCCCTGCGGCTCCTTTCGTAACGCGCCATGCCAGCTCTGGAAATCAGGGGAAATATCATTACGCTCCGGGCGGTAATTACCCCGAAGGCTTCCCGGGATGCCATAATCCCGTTTACCCCGGATGAGATTAAGATAACCGTTACCGCCCCGCCGGTGGACGGCAAGGCGAATCAGTATTTGCAGAAGTACCTGGCCAAGGCCTTCGGCACCTCCAAGGGAAAGGTGAGAATAATCCGGGGGGAGAGCAGCCACCACAAGGTGATTGAGATTCAGGACTGCTCCCGGGTTCCCGATGCGCTCCAAGAACAGCTGCCGCCGGGCTGACCCGTTTTATGACTTTTCAGAAGGCTCAGGAGATGTCTCCCCGGTCGGCTCCTGATTTCCACCGTTGTCGCTTTCGCTTTCCGGGCCGTCATAATCAGGGAGAACAAAGCCGTCCGGACGCCTTACCTCCTTGTCCAGCTCCTTGATCCTTGCAATCATGTCCTGCCGCAATTGCTGCGTGAAGCTCCGGATCTCGGATTTTTCCAGATTGGAAACGTCCCGGGGCGGCAGCATTTCCACAATGACTTCCCCGTTATCCCAGCGGTTCAGCTTGATCTGACCATAGTAGGACGAGGTCACAAAGGGAATGATAGGCACTCCGGCCAGCCGGGCCGTGTGAACGGCTCCCGTTTTAAACGGCAGCATCCCGCTACCCTTGGATCTGTGCCCTTCCGGAAAAATCCACAGCGACAGATTCTTTTTCCGGATGCGGCGCACCAGGGAAAGGAACTCCTCACCGTTACGGGAACGGTTGGAGCGATCAATAAGAATATTTCCGGAAAGATAAAACAGAATGCCAAACACCGGCACCCAGATGAGGCTCTTCTTGCCAATGCAGACCAGCCCCGGCTGCGGCACGTCGGCCACAGTGACAATATCCCAGTTGGTCTGGTGATTTCCCACAAAAATAGCCGGCATTCTGCTGCGGAGATCCTTAACGTCAAAACGGTAGGTAACTCTGACCCCCACTACCCGCTGCACCAGTCGCAGCATCTGCGTCAGGGCATAAAGATTCCAGGGATGTCCGGGACGGCACAGACAAATGGCCAGCCCCGCAATCAGCCACAGAATACCCATGATCCCCAGGATCAGCATACGGATTATCAAAAGCATTTCAGAGTTCCTAAAAATCGACAAACAGCCAGGCGAACGCCAATCCTATGAAATAACAGCGCCGGCTCCGGCAGGGGCCTCAGGCAGCGGCTCCTGCTTTCCGGAAATCACCAGAACCTCGGTAACCTTCTGGAGTCCCCGGGGGAGCTTGATGCCGCGCCGGCCTCTCTCTCCCTTGTAGGTGTCCAGATCCGCGGGCTTAACAGTCAGCTTGCGCTTTCCGGCATGAATTTCCACCGAATCCTCCGGCCCTAAAACACAGGCGGCAGTAACGTACTCCTCCCGGGTTTTCAGCTTGGAAAGGGAGATATTAATCATGCGGCTGCCCTTGCCCTTGCTGAGCACCGGAAGCTCGGTTACCAGAAACATCAGCATCCGCCCCTGATTTGAAATCATCAGGCAGAGAGATTTATCCACATCCGTAACCGGCAGCGGCGGCAAGAGATTAGCCCCCTCGGAAACGGAAATCACCGATTTGCCGTTGGAGGTGCGGCCGATGAGATCCTTGTACTGACAGACAAAGCCGTAACCGGCATCGGTGCCCAGCACGAAATAATCATCATCCTGTCCCGCAAGCACCGCCACAATGCTGTCTCCCTGCACAATGGTAAAACGGCTGGTCAGGGGCTCCCCCTGACTTCTGGCAGAAGGGAGGGTGCTGACCTGGAGGGAATAGCTCTGTCCGGAGTTGGACAGAAAAACCACATTCTGATTGCTGCGGGCAAAGGCCTTCATGAGGAAGCCATCGCCCTGCTTGTAGGAAAACGAGGAAACATCCTCAACATGCCCCTTGGCCGCGCGCACCCAGCCCATTTTGGAAAGCACCACGGTCATAGGCTCCGCCGGAAGCATTTCGCTCTCGTCAATGGCCTTGGCCGGAGCCCGGGAAACAATGGGACTCATGCGGTCATCCCCGTATTTGTCAGCCGTTTCCTTAATGCTCTTTTTAAGGTAGTTTCGGAGACGCGTCGGAGAATTGATGATGCCGCTGATATTGTCCGCATCCTTCTCCAGAGCGGTTTTTTCATCCCGGAGCCGGATTTCGGAAATCCGGGCCAGCTGTCTCAGCTTGGTTTCCAGAATATATTCCACCTGGGCTTCGCTAAGCCCAAAACGGTTCATGAGAATCTCTTTGGGATTATCCTCCTCCCGGATAATTCTGATTACTTCATCGATGTTCAGAAAGACGATGAAGAGACCGGCCAGAAGGTGCAGCCTCCGGTTAATCTTATCCAGACGGTATTCCAGCTGGCGCACCACCGTATCCCGCCGGAAGGTCAGCCACTCCGTGAGAATAACCGGCAGGGACTTAACCGCCGGGTTTCCATTAATGCCCAGCATATTCATGTTAACCTGATAGGTGCATTCCAAATCCAGGTTCTTCAGAGCGAAAAGATGAGACATTACCGCATCCGGATCAACCCGGCCGGATCTCAGCTCCAGAACAATGCGGCACTCCTTGCTGGTTTCATTTCTGATATTGGTGATCAGAGGGAGCTTCTTCTGATTCATAAGAGCGGCGATTCTGGTCTCGATATCTGCTCCGGAAACTCGGTAGGGCAGCGCCGTAATCACCACGGATCCCTTTTCCACATGATAAACCGAACGCATTCTGATACTGCCGTTTCCGGTTTCGTACATCTTAAGAAGCTCGTGCGGCGGGGTAATGATCTCCGCCTTGGTAGGATAGTCCGGCCCTTTGACGACCGTCATAAGATCCGCTGCCGTGGCCTCAGGATGATCCAGAAGATAAGTGGCGGCATTCGCAATTTCCCGGGCGTTGTGGGGAGGGATGTCGGTCTTGATGCCCACGGCAACCCCGGAGGTGCCGTTAAGTAGGATGTGGGGCAGTCTGGCCGGCAGAAATTCCGGTTCCTTCAGAGTGCCGTCAAAATTCGGAATAAAAGTGGTGCCGCCATCGTCCAGCTCGGAAAGCAGCACTTCGGAAAACGGAGACAGCCGTGATTCGGTATAGCGCATGGCAGCATAGGATTTGGGATCATCCGGATGCCCCCAGTTTCCCTGACCGTCCACCAGAGGATAACGGTATGAAAACCGCTGCGCCATAAGCACCATGGCTTCATAACAGGAGCTGTCGCCGTGAGGATGGTATTTGCCCAGCACATCACCGACGGTGCGGGCGGATTTTTTATGCTTGGTTCCCGGGGCCAGTCCCAGTTCATGCATGGAATAAATAATGCGCCGCTGCACCGGCTTCAGGCCGTCAGTGACGTGGGGAATCGCCCGGTCTCTGATAACGGCCATGGAATAATTAAGGTAAGCTGCCTCGGTAAAGGTTTCGAGAGGCATGGTCTCTACGCCTTCCAGGCTCATTTGTTTTTTATCGTTCATACTGTTTCCAACACTGTGCAGGATTATTATATCTTAACCTTGTTCTCTCCTGAGAATTTGGCGATCATCCGGCAGCAATTTTCCTGCAGGAAATCTTTATTTTTTCAAAAAAAGCCATACAATGGCAGAAAACTTGAACAGAGAAGAAATACTATGTCTCAATCCCTTCCGATTTCTCATGCTTTCTCATTCTGGATTTCTGCCGGGGTTCTTATGATGACAGCGCTTCTGCCAGTCACAGTCCGGGCAGGAGACGATGATCTCCGGGCTACCGGCGGCACCCGGCTTCCCTACGCCCTGTATCTTGAAGCTCTGAATGAATATCCGGAATATGACCCCGATATGGATTACACCAAGCTGGGCACAATTGTCACCAAAATCGCTCCGGGCAGCATGATCCTGGTGAAAAAGAATCTTGTGGATCGGGTGGTGGTGCAAAAATCGGCTTACAAAATTTTTCTGTACAAGGGGCAGGCTCTGGTCAAAAGCTTCAACATCTCTCTGGGCAAAAACCCCATCGGTCCCAAAATGTTCGAAGGGGACAAGAAAACTCCCGAAGGCAAATACGTGCTGGATTATGTGAAGCTTAACTCCAGCTTCTACAAGGCGTTTCACATCTCCTATCCCAGCCCGGAGGACATTGAACGGGCCAAAAAGGCCGGCCGCCGTCCCGGGGGAATGATTATGATCCACGGCGAACCGCCCTACAGAGGGAAAAGCGAAGACCGGGTAGACGGACTGATGCCGTCAAACTGGACTAACGGCTGCATCGCTCTTATAAACAGCGATATGGATGAATTTCTGGATCTGGTGGATCCCGGCACCACCATTGAAATCCGGCCCTGAGTTCCGTTTTCTTTGCAAAGGAAACACCAAAAAAGCGGCTATGCCGCTTTTCTTTTGGTGTGTCTCAGGGAATAAAACTCCCTTCTTTATCTGCGGGGATGTCCAGCACCAGCGGTTTAAATCCGGCATTCAGGAATTCATCATCCGGGAAAAACTCCACTGCAACGCATGTCTTTAAATAATCATCCTCAATCCAGGGCTTCGGCATCAGCACCACCGCAAAGCACGGGTCAGTATCCGACTCTGATATATTGCCGTCTTCATCCCGGCCGGCTGCCGAAAAGTAAAAATAGACCTCAACAAAATCCTTTGCTATATCGCTATCCAGCAAAAAATCAAAGTCCTCGGCAGGATGGGTGTCTATCCAGATTTTTCTGGCAGGATATGACATAGCGGGGTATACAGCGTTCTGATCCACCATGTCATTGTAGAGATCCACATCCGCATCTGACAATACATCGTTTTCCAGTTCAACAGGAATAACCTCCTGCAGTATCACACAGGCAACATCGAGAATTTTGGTGATTTCCGCATTGGTAAAATCTTTAAAACGATCAGTAGTTCTGAAAATTTTGGTTTCAGTAATTTCAGCATCAGCAGTATTGGTATCGTTAGTATTGGTATCGTTAGTATTGGTATCGTTAGTATCGGTATCGTTAGTATCGGTGTCCATATTCATCTCATAAAAAAAGCCTGACCAACAGCGATCAGGCTCCGATGATAACAGCTTTTAGCTATAAAAGCATCAAATTACTTGCGGCCGGCAGAAACGATAACCACCTTGTCGTTGCCCTTCTTTCTCATAAAGGCATAGGGACTGGCAGACAGCTTGGTGTGCGTGCCCTCGGCTACAGCAGGATGATTCAGCCGGAACTTGTTGAGCTTGGCCCAGTGCTGAATAAGATCCTTGTATTCCGGCTTGTCCAGATCTGCCCAGTTCATGTCAGAACGCAGGGACTGATCCACAACGCCGTCATCCTTCATAAGAGGACGGCCGGATTCGTCACCGTAGTAAATCTGCACCTGTCCCGGCAGCATCAGGAAGGAATTGGCAGTGCGCTTCTGAAGATCGAAGTCCTGATAATCCGCAAAGAACAGCTTGGTATCATGAGAAGAAATGTAGGACAGGATATTAAAGCCCTTCTGCTGCACGGACTTGGCATACTTGGCATAAATACCGTCAGCTTCCTTCATGCACTGCGCTGCGGTCATGGATTCCTTCTGATAGTCAAAGTTCAGGAGGCTGTCAAAGCCGTTGTCATACCAGAGATCCCGGGAAACGCCATGATCGAATACCTCGCCCACCATGAAGAAAGGAGTATCGTCGATCTTCTTGGAAGGATTCTCAGCCTTCCATTCCTTGAGAGCCTTGGTGGCGCTGGTCTTAAGCTGCTTCCAGGCATAAGGATCAACATGCTTCACAGTGTCGCAGCGGAAACCGTCAACGCCGAACTTGCGGACATAATAGGTGTGCCAGCTTACCAGGTAGTCAACAATGGAGGCATTAGGAAGATCCACGGCCTTGGTGTCCTTCTTGTTCTTAAAGAACTCCGGAAGCTTCACCGGCGTCTTCTTTTCGGTCTTAAAATCTGGAAGACCGCCTACGGCCATATTCTGATCGTCCACCCCGGGTTCATCATAACCGGGAAGACCGGCGCGCACCCACTCGGGGCCCCACCACTTCTTCCAGGCCTTGGTCTTGTAGTCGATAACGCCATTAATGCTGCCCCAGGTAGCATAGAGGCCCTTGGGCTTGTAATCGGACCAGTCAGCCGGGAGAGAATCAGGATCCCGAACCAGCTCCCGAAGACCGATATCCTGCAGATCCTTTAACGTAGCATAACCGGCATGGTTCATAACAACATCCACCAGAATGCGAATGCCGCGTTTATGGGCTTCATCCACAAACCTCTGGAATTCCTCTTCGGTGCCGAGATTCTTGTCAATGTTGGTAAAATCAAGAGCCCAGTAACCATGGTAGCCATAGAACGGGAAGGATCCCTCGGCGCCGCCGCTGACAAAGCCGTGCACCTGCTCCACAATCGGAGTTACCCAAATGGCGTTTACGCCCAGATCCCTAAGATAATCAAGCTTCTGGGTTATACCGGCGAAGTCGCCGCCATGCCATGTGCCGATTTCTTTTTTGCCGTCCTTCTTGCGGCCGTAGGAATTATCATTGGACTTGTTGCCGTTGTAGAAACGATCCGGAAGCATGAAATAAACATTGGCGTTATCCCAGCTGAACGGAGCCTGAGAATAGGACTTGGCTTCCTCCAGAAGCAGAATGCCTTCGCTTTCGGGAGCCGGAGTCATGGTGACCTTGCCGCCCTTGACCACTGCAGTAGCCCCTGAATAGGCATCCCTGACCGTGGTGCCGTTGGGGAAGGCCTTGCCCACATTGGCAGTAACCGGACCACCGTCCCACTTGTCGCAGGCAATCTGCGGCGGCTGTCTCTTAACCTCGACCTTCTTGGTGCTGCGGAGCACCTTTACCGAAGGAGCATCCTTGGTGTAGTCAAGAGTAAAGTCATAGTTGCCTTTAAGAACAACATTGATGGTAAATTCATTCTTGGCGCACTTATCCATCTGCGCGGTAGTGCCGAAGGTGAGAGCCTGAGCAGCGGCCGGGCCGAATTTGGTGCCGCAGGTATCCTTGGCATCTGCAATGAGAATCTTATGCTGCCCCTTGTCCATAAAGGCCGTGGCATGATAGATATTGCTGGTTTTGCCCAGCTTGAATTCGCTGTCTCCGCCCTGAGATTTTCCGTCTACCTTAACAAATACAGGCGTGGTGAGCTTACCGGTAACCTGAGATGCTTTAGAAGCAGTGGATGACGAAGCGGAATCGCTGCTGCATCCGGCAGCGGCGAATGCTATCGCTGCAGCCATGGCAGTAATGCAAAGTTTATTCATAATTTAAATTGACCTCGAAAACAAAAACATCTGCTAAGGATATGACATCAGGAGAGGGTCATACAAAATCAGAGACACTGAAAAAATTATAAAGAAAAAGGGGAGGCAATAACGAATACTAGAAGAAAGAGGATCGCAAAAATGTGAACAAGCAAAAGATAGCCCCGGCACGTAAAATAAAAGCCTGCCCCCGAAGGAGAACAGGCTTTTAATAATCTGATGCGCCGGATGTCAGAAACTAATCCAGGAGATCATCCTCATCCTGAGGAGGCCAGGTATCAAGGCGCATGCCGAGAGAGAGGCCTTCCTTGGCAAGAACATCCTTGATTTCAGTAAGAGATTTCTTACCGAGATTAGGAGTCTTAAGAAGCTCCACTTCAGTCTTCTGAACCAGATCGCCAATATAGCGAATGCCTTCAGCCTTAAGACAATTGGCCGAACGCACGGTAAGCTCCAGATCCTCAACGGTCTTGAGAAGCTTAGGATCAATCTTGGGCTCCTCGACAACCTTGGCGGTGGTTTCGGATTCGGAATGAATGTCAATAAAGGTATTTAGCTGCTCGTAAAAAATGGTAGAAGCTCGGCGGAGGGCCATTTGCGGGGTAATGGTTCCGTCAGTGGTGAGATTAATGGTCAGAGATTCCAGATCATCCCGGCCATTGGGATCGTTATACTTGCTCACCGTATAAGCAACATTGACCACCGGACTGTAGGTGGCATCCACCATGAGACGGCCCACAAAACGTTCATCGCCTTCGGGATGACCGCGAAGATCGCCTCTCAGGAAGCCTCTGCCGCGGTTCACATGGAGCTTCATTCTGAAGGGAATGGCTCTGCTGGTGATATGGCAGATAACAAGCTCGGGATTATGAATGGTAACACCGGCAGGACAGTAAATATCCCCGGCGGTAATGGGGCCAACGTAATCAGTCTTGGAATTAAGCACGCCGTCATCTTCAGCCAGGGGATCATTAACACGAAGCTGAAGCACAGCATCATCTCTTGAAATGTTATCAATGGAAACGGCAATCTTCTTGAGATTCAAGAGAAGTATGAGAATATCTTCCTGCAGTCCTTCCTTGGTGGTGTATTCGTGATTGACATCATTGATCTCACACGAATAAATGGCTGATCCAGGCATGGAGGAAAGAAGTATACGCCTAAGAGCATTACCAAGAGTCAGACCGAAGTTAGGTTCGAAAGGCTCAAGAACAATCTTTGACTGAGTATCAGAGATACTTTCAATCCTTGCTTCCTGAGGCTTAAAAAAATCTTTAACGAAGTCCAAGGCAGATTCCTCAATTGTAATTACCGGATAATAACCGATACACGGAAAATGACTGATGAAAAAAAATTATTCATCAGCTGTTAATTTTACATCAAAAAGGGGCTTTTCGGATATAAGCAAAAAAGCCCCGACAAAAACGGGGCTCCTGTCTAGATACGCTTATTCAGCAGAGGGTGCCTCGGCGGCAGGTTCTTCAGACTTAACATCCACAAGAGAAATGAAAGCCATCTGAGCCCGATCTCCGGGACGGAGACCGCACTTCAAAATGCGGGTATATCCGCCCTTGCCCTTGGCAGGATCTGCCTCGCGGGCAACAACACGAGGGGCAATATCGTTAAAAAGCTTGGTAACAATTTCACGATCGCGCAGAACTGCAAAAACACGGCGGCGATTAGCTACGGAATCAACCTTAGCTCTGGTGATAAGAGGTTCGGCATAGCGGCGAAGCTCCTTAGCCTTGGGAAGAGTAGTTCTGATGGTTTCTCTTCTGAAAAGAGCTACAGTAAGCGAACGGAGCAATGCAACTCTCGCACTGGTGTTGCGGCTCAACTGACGGCCGCTCATACGATGACGCATGACACTTTTCCTTCTAAAAAAAATCTTATGATTTGGTCTGGGAATTCAGAGCCTGAGTCCAATTCTCAATGCGCATACCAAGAGAAAGACCTCTCTGGGCCAGAACGTCCTTAATCTCATTAAGAGACTTGCGACCAAGATTCTTGGCCTTAAGAAGTTCAACCTCGGTACACTGAACCAAATCACCAATTAAGTGAATGGATTCTGCTTTAAGGCAATTGGCTGAACGAACAGTAAGCTCCAGATCGTCTACCGATCTCAGGAGGGCCGGATCCAATACAGGAGCCTGAGCCTGTTCAACAGGAGCAGTTACCTTAACGGCATCTAAATCTACAAAGGAAGATAGCTGTTCACGAAGCAGCAAAGCTCCTTCTCTGATCGCTTCCTCCGGATCAATAACTCCGTTGGTTTCAACCTCGATCTCAAGTCCGTCAAGATCCGTTCTCTGCTCGAGACGAGCAGACTGAACCTCATAGGAAAAATACCGGATCGGGGTATAGGAAGCATCAATAAGAATAGTGCCGGGCTCACGGGCCTCTGCCTGACGCACCGGCGAAGTGGCCGGCACGTAGCCGCATCCTCTCTGAATCCGCAGGGTCATCTCAATGGATGATTTTGACGAATTCAAATGACAGATAACGTGCTCAGGGTTGTAAACCTGCACATTCTCAGGAAGCTTAATATCGCTTGCGTAAACAGGTCCTGTACCGGACTTAACCAGAGAAACGGTAACGTCGCTCAGATTTTCGTCCATAATATTTACAGCCACACCTTTAAGATTAAGAAGCACTTCGAGAATCTCTTCCTGAATATCGCTCTTAATACTATATTCGTGCTCAACACCCTCGATTTTAACCTGAGTGATGGCACAGCCAGGCAGGGACATCAGGAGCACGCGTCTTAAAGCATGTCCTAAAGTATTACCAAAACCGCGTTCCAATGGTTCCAGAGAAACATGAGAGCGATTCGGATAAACCGAAGAAATCCCAACCTTTCTAGGTTTTAAAAAATCTGTTACAGAACCCAAAATTATATCCTCTTTGCGAGACCAAATTACTTGGAGTAGAGTTCGACGATGAGCTGTTCTTTGATATCAGACGGCAGAGAAGAACGTTCAGGCTTGTGATTAAACACGCCGGACTTCTTATCTACGTCAACGTCAATCCACTCGGGCTTTTCACGCTTGGTGGCAAGATCAAGAGCAGTAATGATACGATCCTGGTTCTTTGCCTTCTCGCGTACAGAAACAGTTGCTCCCTCAGGAACCTGATAGGAAGGAATATTAACAGTTCTGGCAACCTCAGAGCCCTTAAGGGTAATTTGAATTGCCTTATGGCTTACCAGCTGACGAGCTTCGGCGCGGGTGGAACCAAAACCCATGCGATATACTACATTGTCAAGTCTGGATTCAAGAAGCTGCAGCAGGTTTTCACCGGTATTGCCCTTCATCTGGCTTGCCTTTCTGTAGTAATTACGGAACTGACGCTCCAGAATACCATAAAGACGGCGCACCTTCTGCTTCTCGCGGAGCTGAGTGCCATATTCAGAAGCGCGGGGCTTGTCAGCGCCATGAACGCCAGGAAGCTTTTCAGCCTTCTTGCACTTCTTTTCGTAAGTGTTAACACCGGACTTTAAAAACAGATCGCAACCTTCACGGCGGCTAAGCTTTAAAGACGGTCCAATATATCTAGCCATTTAATCTATCTCCAAAATACCAGTTAAACTATACACGACGCTTCTTGGGGGGACGGCAGCCATTGTGGGGAATTGGAGTAACATCGGTAATGTTGGTAATCTTGAAACCAATGGCATTAAGAGCGCGAATGGTGGATTCGCGGCCGGGGCCAGGTCCCTTAACGAGAACTTCAAGATTTCTTACACCAAATTCCTTGGCAGCTTCACCGGCGCGTTCAGCAGCAACCTGAGCGGCATAAGGAGTAGACTTACGGGAACCACGGAAACCTGAACCGCCGGCGGTAGCCCATGAAAGAGCATTGCCCTGGCGATCGGAAATGGTAACAATGGTGTTGTTGAAAGAAGCATGAATATGGGCTACGCCATCAGCAACCTGCTTCTTGGAACGACGACGATTCTGTTCATTATTTGCCATTATCAATATCCTCGCTTACTTCTTGATAGCCTTGCGCGGGCCTTTACGGGTACGGGCATTGGTCTTGGTACGCTGACCGCGAACCGGAAGACCGCGGCGATGACGAATGCCGCGATAGCAGCCAAGATCGATAAGGCGCTTAATGTTCATGGAAACCTCACGGCGGAGGTCGCCTTCAACAGTGTAATTGGAAACCTGTTCACGAATCTTATCAAGGACAGATTCATCAAGGTCTTTAAACTTCGCATCCTGATTAACGCCGGCATCTGCAAGAATCTTCTTGGCAGTAGTAGGGCCTACGCCATAAATAGACTGCAGAGCAATAACTGCATGCTTGTCATCAGGAAGGTTAATACCAGCTATACGGGCCACTATAAACTCCTAAAATCAAGTTAAAAAAACAATCCTCGTAAAGCCCGTCAGGATACACGAGGATCTCTAGTGCACACAAAAAAACTGCAAGGAGCATAATATACACACCCTGCAGTTAAATTGCAACAAAAATGTGACACAAATTAAGAAAATTAACCCTGACGCTGCTTATGCTTAGGATTGGTACAAATCACATGAACAACACCGCCGCGACGTACAATCTTGCAATGACGACAGAATTTTTTTACTGAAGCACCAACTTTCATGATTAGACTCCTTTGTCCAAAGAAGGTCTATCGACCAAAATTTATTAAATTTGCTTTCTTCAAAGCATCGCCATACTGATATGTTGCCATATGGCTTTGAAGCTGAGCAATGAAATCCATTATAACCACAACGATAATCAGCAATGAAGTTCCGCCGAAGTAGAACTGTACATTAAACCAGGTCATCAGAAGCTGCGGCACAAGGCATACAAAAACCATGTACACCGAACCGGCTAAAGTCAACCTTGTCATTACCTTGTCAATGTGCTTGGCAGTCTGCTCGCCAGGACGAATACCGGAAATAAAAGCGCCGCTCTTCTTCAGATTGTCCGCTATTTCACGAGGATTGAACACCATCGCAGTATAGAAGAAGCAGAAGAAGACAATTGCCGTAGCATAAAGAATTTCATACAAAGGCTGACCGGGCTGCAACAGCATGGAAACTTCCTGAAGGAAATTAGCTACAGGTCCCTGACCATTTCCTAACCAGGCCACGATGGTGCCCGGGAAAAGAATTATGCTTGAAGCGAAGATGGCCGGAATAACACCAGACATATTAAGCTTCAGCGGCAAATGAGTCGAAGGCGGATTATAAAAACGATTACCGTTCTGACGCTTGGCATAATTTATAGGGATGCGGCGCTGTCCGCGTTCCACAAACACTACAAAATATGTAACAGAAACAACAACCAGTGCAATTATAAGGATGCCAATTATTGAAAGATCCCCCTGACGAACCTGCTCAAAGGTAGCGGCCAGAGCATGAGGAAGTCCCGCAACGATACCGGCAAAAATGAGAAGCGAAATACCGTTTCCGACACCCCGCTCAGTAATCTGCTCGCCGAGCCACATCAGGAACATGGTTCCGGCAGTAAGACTGACAGTGGCAACTACCATGAACTGCCATCCCATATTAACCTCGTCAACGAGACCCGGAATCATGTTCGGCAGACCGTAAGCAATGCCCACGGACTGCAACAGGCCCAGAAACAGAGTTCCCCAGCGGGTGTATTTGGTTAAAGTACGTCTGCCGGATTCGCCCTCTTTCTTAAGTTCAGCCAATGTCGGATTGATTACCGCCATCAGCTGAATAATAATTGCGGACGAAATGTACGGCATAATACCAAGGGCTAAAATGGAGGCACGAGACAGAGCGCCGCCTGAAAACATGTTGAACATTCCCAGAACGTTGCCGCTCTGTTCTGAAAACATCTTCTCAAGAACGTCTGTATTAATTCCAGGAACAGGAACAAAAGATCCCAGACGGAATATAACGAGACCTATAAAAACAAACAATAGGCGGCTCACTAATTCATTGCTGGTTTTGCCTGTCTGGCCTGGTCTTGCTACCATTACTTCAACCCTTATTCTTCAACCTTGCCGCCTGCTGCTTCAATGGCAGCTCTGGCACCCTTAGTTACACGAATTCCCTTAACGGTGAAAGCGCGAGAAATCTTAGGCTCCTTGGACAGGATAATCTTAGCATTCTCGTACTTCTCGCCGATGATGTCAGCCTGCTTAAGAGTAAGCATGTCAACAACATCACCTTCAAGCTTGTTCAGCTCATTAAGAGGGACTTCAGTAGTAACGGCTGCAATACGAGAAAAGAAGCCGAACTTAGGAAGACGAATCTTGATGGGCATCTGACCGCCTTCAAATCCCGGACGAGTACCGCCGCTCTTGCGCGCACCGGCGCCCTTGATACCGCGACCGCAGGTCTTGCCAATGCCAGAACCAATACCACGGCCTACACGAACTGCCTTCTTTCTGGAACCTGCAGCTGGAGAAAGATCATTGAGACGCATTTATTCCTCCACCTTGATCATGTAATAAACCTTATTAAGCATACCGCGGATAATCGGAGTATCAGGTACAACGACAGTATGACGGATATGCCGCAAGCCAAGATTCTTCAGAATCGCAAGATGCTGAGGCTTTCTGCCGATAGAGCTGCGAATCTGAGTAACTTTAAGAGTTTTGTCAGCCATTTTATACTCCAAGTATCTGCTCTACAGTAAGACCGCGCTTTGCAGCAACATCTTCAGGAGATCTTACAGAGGAAAGAGCACGAATGGTAGCGCGAACAACATTACCCTGGTTGGTGGAGCCATATGCCTTTGCAAGCACATTGCGCACACCGGCAACTTCGAGAACCGCACGCATAGCGCCGCCGGCAATAATACCGGTACCTTCAGAGGCAGGCTTCATGAACACGGTGGAACCGGCATGAGATCCCTTAACTTCATGATACAGAGTACCTTCGTTAAGCTCGATGCGGCTGCGGGAATTTGCATCACGGCGAGCCTGATCCATAGCCTTGGCAATAGCTGCAGGAACTTCGCTTGCCTTGCCGTAGCCATAACCAACTCTGCCCTTGCCATCACCAACAACAGTCAAAGCGGTGAAAGAGAAAATACGACCGCCCTTTACAACTTTAGCAACACGATTTACAGCAACTAACTTTTCCTGCATTTCAGTGTTAGCCTGGTTTTCATTTTTAGCCATTCTCAACCACCTTAGAACTTAAGACCAGCTTCACGGGCAGCCTGAGCAAGAGCCTCAACACGGCCGTGATACTGGAAACCTGAACGATCAAAAGATACGGTGGTAACATCCTTGGCTACAGCGCGTTCGGCAATGGTCTTGCCAATAAGAGCTGCGGCTTCCTTGTTACCGGTATACTTAACCTGACCTGCAAGAGACTTCTCAAGAGTGGAAGCGCTTGCGATAACATTGCCTTCGTCGTTAATTACCTGAGCGTAAATATGACGCGGAGTACGAAAAACAACCAAGCGGGTAGCACCCAGTTCACGCATCTTGGCACGTGCTCTAGTGGCACGACGAAGACGAGATACTTTCTTATTCATTGCGTATTCCTACTTCTTCTTAGCTTCTTTAATGTGAACGACTTCGTCTGCATAACGAACACCCTTGCCCTTGTAAGGCTCCGGAGCTCTGACAGAACGGATTTCAGAAGCAACCTGTCCTACCAAATTACGATCTGCGCCGCTGATGTTAATTTCAGTCTGGGAAGGGGTTTCCACCTTAATTCCCTCAGGCACAGTGTAATCAACAGGATTTGAATAACCTAAATTAAGAGTTATCGTGTTGCCCTTGGCCTGAGCGCGGTAGCCAACTCCCTTGAGAATAAGCTTAACCACGTACCCCTTGGTCACACCGACAACCATGTTATGAGCAAGAGCGCGGGCAGTACCGGACTGAGCGTTGGCATTCTTGGACTCATCAACAGGAGCAAATTTAAGTTCATTATCTTCAAAAGTAACCTTAACGGCAGGATTGACATTAAGAGTCAGAGCAGCGCTCTTTCCCTTCACAGTCAGTACCTGACCCTCAAGCTTTACTTCAACACCTGCAGGAATAACCACAGGAGCTTTTGCGACTCTTGACATTATTTACTCCTTAAGCTACGTAGCAAATGACTTCTCCGCCTACGCCGTTCTTGCGCGCAGCGCGATCGGTCATCAGGCCCTTGGAAGTAGAAATAACAGCGATGCCAAGACCATTCTGAATCTTAGGAAGATTCTGGCAGGACTTGTAGATACGAAGACCAGGACGGGAAACTCTCTGGATCAGCTCAACAACGGGTTTGCCGTTGTAATACTTAAGCCCGATTTCAAGAGTCTTGATAACGTCACCGGTTACCTTAACATCTGAAATGTAGCCTTCTTCCTTGAGAAGGTTGGCAATAGCCAGCTTCATCTTGGAAGACGGAACAGTTACAGCAACTTTGCCAGCCGCCTGGCCGTTACGAATGCGAGTCAGTAAATCCGCAATAGGATCTTGCATACTCATAAGTTAATCTCCCTGAATTACCAGCTGGCCTTCTTAAGACCCGGAATTTCGCCCTTCATCATGTGTTCGCGAACCATATTACGGCACATGCCGAATTTACGGAGGAAACCATGAGGACGACCTGTGATGCAGCAACGATTGCGCTGACGTACCACGCTTGAATCACGCGGCAGCTTCTGCAGCGCTACAATGGCATTCCAGCGTTCATCATCGGAAGAGTTAACATCAGATACAATAGCCTTAAGCTTCTGACGCTTTTCAAAGTACTTATTTACAAGAAATGCGCGCTTTGCTTCGCGATTCTTCATAGAAGTTTTTGCCATAATTCTTTACCCTTACTTACGGAACGGGAAATTGAAAGCAGCAAGAAGCTCGCGAGCCTCTTCATCGGTCTTGGCAGTAGTGGTAATGGTTACATCGAGACCACGCACCGCATCAACCTTATCGAAATCAATCTCCGGGAAAATGATCTGTTCACGAACACCCATGGAGTAATTGCCGCGGCCGTCAAAGGACTCGCTGCTCACGCCGCGAAAATCGCGGATACGGGGCATGGCAATGCTAATGAGACGCTCAAGGAATTCCCACATACGTTCGCCGCGTAAGGTAACCTTACAGCCGATAGGATAGCCCTCACGAATCTTAAAGCCTGCAACCGACTTACGAACCTTGGTGATCAAAGGCTTCTGACCGGAGATAGCTGCCATATCCTTAACGGCATTCTCCAAAACCTTCTTGTCATCTACAGCTTCACCAACGCCCATATTGAGGGTAATCTTCTCAATTCTGGGGACTTGCATGACAGTCTTGTAACCAAACTTCTCAGAAAGCTTCTTGATTACTTCTTGTCTGTAAACATCATGCAGTTTCGCCATTGTAAACTCCAATTATTTAACAAGTTCATTATTAGACTTGAAGAAACGAACCTTCTTGCCGTCTTCAATTCTGAAACCAATACGATCTGCCTTCTTGGTGGAAGGATTCAGAATCGCAACGTTAGAAACGTCAATGGGCATCTCCTTTTCAATAATTCCGCTGGGAATATTAAACTGGGGTCTTCCCTTCTGATGCTTCTTAACAACGTTAACGCCTTCGACGATAACCTTATGTTCCTTGGTGAGAACAGTCTTAACCTTACCGGTCTTGGACTTATCCTTACCAGCGATAACAATAACCTCGTCATTCTTGCGAATTTTTGCTGACATTGTTTCAACTCCTTAAAGTACTTCAGGTGCTAAGGAAACTATCTTCATGAAGCGTTCAGTACGAAGTTCACGAGTGACAGGTCCAAAAATACGAGTACCGATAGGCTCATAGGAACCATTAAGAAGCACAGCAGCATTGCTGTCGAAACGAATGACAGAACCATCCGGACGACGAACGCCCTTCTTGGTACGAACAACAACGGCATTAACTACGTCACCCTTCTTGACCTTTCCGCGGGGAATTGCTTCCTTTACGGAAACCTTGATGACGTCGCCTACTGCGGCATAACGACGATGTGAACCACCAAGAACCTTAATACACATTACACTACGAGCGCCAGAATTATCGGCGACATCTAGCGTACTCTGCATCTGGATCATGATAATGCTCCGTTATAACTAAAAAAAACAATCAGCCTTCTGCGTATAAACAAAAGGTGCTGCATGATAACACAACTTTGTGATAAAAATCATCATTTATTTGGGGTGAAAACACGATTTTTTTTCAAAAAGCAAAAAAGGGAGGTCTCCCTCCCTTCAACATGAACAAAGTTCTTAAAATTAAGACGCAGTCTTAACTACACGAACCAGAGTCCAGGCAATAGTCTTGGAAACCGGACGGGTCTCCTTGATTTCAACGATATCGCCTTCCTTGGCAGTGTTGTTAACATCCTGTACGTGGAACTTGGTGGTACGCTTGATAATCTTTCCGAGAAGCGGATGCTTTACCTTGCGCTCCACTGCGACAACGATAGCCTTCATCATCTTGTCGCTGACCACTACACCCTGCAGAGTACGTGCTGATTCTGCCATTACTCACCTACCTTGGCAGCCTGAGCTGCTAAAATCTGCTTAACACGGGCAACATCACGGCGAATCTTCTTCAGCTGAGAAACGTCCTTGAGACTGCCAATCCTAAGTTGATACTTAAGCTTAAACTGCTGTTCTAAAAGTTCGGAGAGCTGCTTCTTCAGTTCTTCAGCACTCTTGTTTTTAAGTTCACTGGCTAACATTATAATACCGCCTTAACTACGAAAGTGGTCTGAACCGAGAGTTTAGCAGCTGCGAGAGTGAAAGCTCTGCGAGCCTTTTCCTCAGATACGCCGCCAAGCTCAAAAAGCACCTTTCCCGGCTGAACAGGGCAAACCCAGTATTCAACAGTACCCTTGCCTTTACCCATACGAACACCAAGTGCCTTCTGAGTAATGGGCTTGTCAGGGAATACGCGAATGTAAACCTGACCTTCACGGTTGATGGCACGTGTAAAAGCACGACGGGCGGCTTCAATTTCACGGGCATTGATCTGACCGCGGGTTACAGCTTTAAGACCGAACTGGCCGAAACTTACATCGCCGCCTGCATAAGCAAGACCGCGATTACGACCTTTCTGCGTCTTGCGATACTTAGTACGCTTTGGTTGTAACATTGTAGATCTCCTTACTTATCAGCTTTGGCAAAATCACGAGCAGGAGCTTTGTTGCCACGATGATTGTTCTTCTTAGGAGCCTTGGTATTCTGCTGATTATCAGCTTCGTTCTCCAGCGGAAGCTCGCCAAGAACTTCGCCTTTGAAAATCCATACCTTAACACCGATAATGCCGTAAGTAGTCTTAGCCTCTGCCACTGCGTAGTCGATATCGGCACGCAGAGTATGAAGAGGAACACGACCCTCGCGCAGCCATTCGGAACGGGCGATTTCAGCGCCGCCGAGACGGCCGGATGCTTCGATCTTAACGCCGAGAGCGCCAGCCTTGGTGGCATTCTGAATAGCCTTCTTCATAGCGCGGCGGAACATAACGCGGTGCTCAAGCTGTTCGGCAATGTTTGCAGCAACAAGCTGAGCATCCAGTTCCGGCTTACGTACTTCCTGCACAACAATCTGAGCGCTCTTAACCTTGGCAATCTTAGAAATGCCGTTGCTGAGCTTCTCGATGCCGGCACCCTTCACGCCGTAAACAACGCTGGGACGGGCAGTAAATACTGTTACACGAATAGACTTGGCAGGACGATCAATTACTACCTTGGATACTGAAGCATCCTTGAGCTCCTTTTTAATGAACTCGCGCACTTCGTAATCACACTTAAGATTGTCAGCATAGTCCGCTGTATTTGCATACCATACAGAATTAAACTGCTTGGTAATTCCCAGGCGAATGCCGTTCGGATTAACTTTTTGACCCATAGTGCACTCCTAACGATGGTCTGAAACCACTACGGTGATGTGGGAAGTACGCTTGGTAATGCGATCTCCGCGACCCTTGGCTCTGGGCATCATACGCTTGAGAGAAGGGCCTTCATCAACCATAATCTGAGAAACAAACAGATCATCAGCATCAGCGCTAAGATTATTAGTAGCGTTGGCGACAGCTGACTTTAATACTTTCAAAACAATCGCAGCAGCCTTGCGGGGGCTAAACTGCAGAATGTTAACGGCCTGTCCAACAGGCAAACCGCGAACCTGATCAGCCACAAGACGAGTCTTCTGAGCTGAAGAACGGGCATAGCGGTGAATTGCTTTAGCTTCCATTACAAATCCTTATTTAGCAGCCTTATCAGCAGTGTGGCCGCGGAAAGTACGGGTAGGAGCGAACTCGCCCAGCTTGTGACCAACCATTTCGTCAGTTACATATACAGGTACGTGCTGACGACCATTATGGACAGCGATGGTCAAACCGATCATTTTAGGGATGATCATTGAACGACGGGACCAGGTCTTAATAGGCTTCTTGTCTCCGCTTTCCATCGCTTTCTCTACCTTCTGCAGCAAGGATTGGTCTAAATAAGGACCTTTCTTGAGCGAACGTGGCATGGTAATACCTCTTTAAAAAAATTACTTATCACGACGACGGACAATATACTTGTCAGTACGCTTGTTCTTACGAGTCTTATAACCCTTGCACAG